>DASXIK010000133.1:0-1879 GCA_036498025.1 Chthoniobacterales bacterium | reverse complement strand
GTGCGCGTAACCGTTCCGCGATTGGCCCCGATAAAGATGGTGCCCACCGGCTGTCCCGATTGGGCGTGCAGGGTGACAATCCAGACCGGATCGCCGTGCTCATCCGTGCGCAGGGTGTAACTGACGGTCTGGAATTGCGTGCTCGATTTATCGGCGATGTGGCTGGCCACGGCATAGGCACCACTGGAATCGAGGTTCAACCGCGTCGTCTTGATGGTGGCGCCTTCACTCGAGCCCACCACCGAACGCATGGGCGTGTGCTGCGCCGCGATTCGGCCATCGGTGACCTCCACCTCTCGCACACCGCCACTGGCATTTCGATCTGCCAACAGCACCTTCCACGTGGCCGGCTGCGGATTGCCTTCATCTCCCGTGACAGAAATAATCCGTTCCACGAAACTCCGGTTCATCTGCGTGCCGATAACGCGCAAGGCTTCATAGGCCGTGCCGCTCTCCTGCGCGATGACCGGACTGACAATCAATAAAAACGCCATGCCGAATTTCCACATGCGCGAAACAGAACAACCGCTTGGCTTGACTGTCCATTGCATTTTAGCAAATGCCGTTGTCTGTTCTCCGGGAGGGCTCTTGGCAGAGACTTTTTTCTAGACAGGATTTGCCCGATTTTGAAAGCCCGGCCGCTCCTTCGCCCGCGTTACGGCTACGGGACGATTTTTTGAAGCCTGCTATTCCTGTGAATTCTGTTAATCGTGTGAATCCTGTCTGTTTCCGAGAGCTGCATGAAACCACCTGAGACCGATCCTTTTTTTGAAGTATCGCTGCGGCCACCCGCCTTCAGCGAGTTCACCGGCCAGGTGAAAGTGCGCGAGCGTATCGAGTTAATGGTGGCGGCCGCCCAGAAGAGGAACGATGTCCTCGAGCACGTCTTGCTGAGCGGCCCGCCCGGTCTGGGAAAAACGACCCTGGCTTACATCATCGCCAATGCCATGGGCGCAAACATCAAGAACACCAGCGGTCCCGTTATTGAAAAGCCGGGCGAACTGGCCGGTCTTCTGACCAGCCTGGAAAAAGGCGACGTTCTTTTTATTGACGAAATCCACCGGCTCCAGCCGACCATCGAGGAATATCTCTACCCGGCGATGGAAGATTACCGGCTCGATATTATCATCGATCAAGGTCCGCAAGCGCGCAGTCTGCGGTTGAATCTTCCGAAATTTACTCTGGTGGGCGCCACCACCCGCGCCGGCATGGTCAGCGCGCCGCTCCGTTCCCGCTTCGGCATGAGCGCGCGCCTGGATTACTACAACGCCGATGATATGCAGAAAATCATTGTGCGCAGCGCCAGCCTGCTGGGCGTCGAGATCGACGCCGGCGGCGCCGTCGAGATCGCCACGCGCTCGCGCGGCACGCCGCGCACGGCCAACAATCTTCTGCGCTGGGTGCGCGATTATGTGCATGTGAAAGCGGAAGGCAAAATCACGGCCGAGCTGGCCGATCGCGCTCTGGCCATGCTCGAGATTGATCGCGACGGGTTCGATCAATGGGACAAACGAATCATTGAAACTCTGATCCACAAGTTTAACGGCGGCCCGGTGGGCCTGAGTTCCCTGGCTGTGGCCATCGGCGAAGAGGCCGGCACGCTGGAGGAAGTGAACGAACCCTATCTCATCATGGAGGGTTACATTAAGAGGACGCCGCAAGGCCGGGTAGCCACGGCCAACGCCTATAAAAAACTGGGATTGAAACCTCCTGGCGGAGCGCAGGCGGAGCTTTTGTAGCTGGCTCTATCATGGCAAGCGCGGATTGTCCGGGGAGCGCACGCGCCTCGCGTGCTCCTTTCGGCGCCGTCGCCGAAAGGCTCGGGTCCCCCGGGGGAAAGTTCGCGACCGCGAGGGCGCGGTCGCCAGCACGCGAGGCG
>DASXIK010000132.1:0-2783 GCA_036498025.1 Chthoniobacterales bacterium | reverse complement strand
CCGGTCATCGCGCAGGAGAGCGGCACGGCCTATGAAGCCTTGCGCGTCATCGGCACGCAGATGAACCGCAGTTTCGTGGAACGGATTATTTCTGTCACGGGAGATGAAGGCAATCCGCAGCCGGCCACGTGGAAGGTGCTGTTGGCAGATCGAAATGCCAGTGGCGGTGTGCGAGAGGTGGAGGTCACCGATGGCCGAATCGCGGCCCAGCACACGCCCATGCGTTCGGTGGTGGGCTCGAGTGAAGGTGCCACCATCAAGACGACGCGGTTGAACCTCGATTCCAGTGGTGCCTATGCCGTGGCCAGCCACATCGCCGATAAATCGAGCACACAATTCCAGACCGTCAGTTACACCCTGCGCACGGATGAGCACGGCGATCCGGTCTGGATTGTCACCCTGCACGCCCAATCGGGACAGCCGGTGGGCACCATCTTTATCGGGGCCAATCGCGGAACGGTTACGCGCACCGAAGGAATGTTTAGCGGCGCCACCATGCAGGATGTGCAGACCGATCACGTATCAAACCCGGGCGACGACGAGGAAGGCATCCCCGCCATTCGCAACGCCAAGGCGCGGATCAAGGAAACTTTTCAGGCAACTTTTCACCGGGCGCAGGACGAAGCGCGCAATATGTTCGATCGTGTGCGGCGTTCCTTCGTCGATTTCATCAATCGGGCCTAGATGCCATCCGGAGGAGACATGAAACTTGACGATCGCGCCCGCGCCGAATTCTGGCCGGCGCTGGCCTTCGCGGATTGGGCGGCGACGGCCGAAACTCTCCATCTCTGGACCCAGATTGTCGGCAAGATCCGGCTGACGCTCACTCCCTGGATCAACCACTCGTGGCACGTCACGCTCTACCTGACGGCCCGGGGTCTCACGACCTCTCCCATTCCGCATGGCCTGCGCACCTTTGAAATCCGCTTCGATTTCATCGATCACGAACTGCGGATTTTGACGAGTGCGGGCGCAATCAAGAAAATTAAACTTGAGCCGCAATCGGTTGCGGAATTTTACCGGCGAGTCATGGCAGCGCTGACCGAGCTGGAGGTGCCGGTGAAGATCAATCTTCTGCCTAACGAGATCGAAAATCCCGTCCGCTTTGACGAGGACGAGGAGCATCGATCCTATGATCCCGAGTACGCCCGGCGCTTTTGGCGGGTGCTCGCGCAGAGCGAGCGGGTCCTGACCAAGTTTCGCGCCCGCTTCTGTGGCAAGTGCAGCCCGGTGCACTTTTTTTGGGGCAGCTTTGATCTGGCGGTGACGCGGTTTTCCGGGCGACCGGCGCCGCCGCATCCGGGGGGCGTTCCTCATCTCCCGAATTCCGTGGCGCGCGAGGCCTATTCTCAGGAGGTCAGCAGCCTCGGCTTCTGGCCGGGTAATGCCGCCATTCCCACTCCTATTTTTTATTCCTACGCTTATCCGGAACCTGCCGGTTTTGCGCAGGCGAAAATCGCGCCCGCGCCAGCCTCTTACGACGCGAAGCTCCATGAATTCATCCTCCCTTATGAGGCGGTGCGCACCGCAGAGTCACCGGACGACATGCTCATGGAATTTGCCCAGAGCGCCTATGACGCGGCTTCCATCCTGGGTGGATGGGATCGCGTGGCCCTGGAAGAGAAGAAACCGTCCTTGCATTCCGAGCCGCCGCACCTGTAATTACGGCGCATGACGGGTGGCAAAATGGACACAGCAGGCGAGCAGGCGGCTTGGCGCGAGATCCCGGACGGTTGGCGTCCGCTTTACGGTGACGTCGAAGATCTGGGTGTCGGCGTGGAGTGGCACGACTTTCGCACAGACCGGGTGTTCGACTGGGGCCGGAGTTTTCATCCGCGCAGCGTGGAGTTTTGCCTGAATCTGGGGGGGCACGGCGCCGTCGCCCAGGGGAACCGGTTGAGACGCGATTATTTGCCGAACACGTCGGGCTATTATGCGGTGGCTGATGAGCCGCTCAACGCCACGCGCCTGGCTAACGAGCGCCACGAGTTTGTCACCCTGGAGTTCTCGCGCAGCCATTTGCAAAAGCAGCTGGAACACTGCCAGGAGGATCTCGACACGCAGATGCGCCGCGCGGTCTTTTCGGAGAAGGAGAGCGCTGCTGTTTCCGCGCCTCAACCGATCACCCGCGAACAACGCCTGGTGGTGGGCAGCCTGTTGCAACCGCCGGTGCCCAAGGCGGCCCAGGCTCTCTGGTATCAGAGCAAGGCCCTGGAGCTAATGGCCCATTTTCTTTTTGCTCCCAAAGATCCTGAGTTTTTTTGCATGCGCCAAAAGCGCGTGGCTCGGGAACGTGTGGAGCGGGTGAAAGATTTGCTCGCGCGCAATCTGGCTGAGCCGCCTGCGCTCGAAACCCTCGGACAAGAGGTCGGCTGCAGCCCGTTTCATCTCAGCCGGATTTTTTCGCGTGAGGTCGGCCTGACCATTCCCCAGTATCTCCGGAACATTCGCATGGAGCGCGCGGCCGAGCTGCTGCGGACCGGACGTTACAACGTCACCGAAGCGGCCACCGAGGTGGGATATTCCAGCCTCAGTCATTTCAGCAAAGCCTTTTGTGAAACGATTGGCTGCTGCCCGGTGCTTTATCCGGCGGCTCGGAACGTCATCCTCGATCGCTGAGGGAGTCGTTGAAGCGATGAAGGGTTAAAGCGTTGAAGCGGCGTCTACCCGGCAACGCTCCATCACTTAAACGCTGCCACGAGCCATGAAAATCACTCGCGCGCTCATTTCCGTCTCGGACAAAACCGGGATCGCCCCTTTCGCGCGCGCCCTTGAGCGCCAGG
>DASXIK010000131.1:0-17441 GCA_036498025.1 Chthoniobacterales bacterium | reverse complement strand
CCCCTTCGAATCGGTGGCTCGCGCCATCAGCGTTTGCTTTCCAGGTTTGGCCGGCGTGCGCCAGGAAAATTCCCAGAGCCGCCACGAGTTCGGCACCGCTTGATCGAGCAGGCGGGCCGGATGCCACGCACCGCCGCCGTCCGTGCTGACTTCCACTTTCGCGACCTCCCCCTCCCCGGTCCAGGCGGCGCCGCGAACAGATACTTCGGCGTTCGCCGGCACAATTTCGCCCCGCGCAGGCGAGGCGATCTCCGCCTTCAATTGCATGAGACTGAGCGGCACCAGTTCGTGCAGCCCGTCCCTTTCTCGCCAATAAGCGTAATCGAGCGTCTGATAATACCCGGTAAACGGCCGGTCCGTGATGACGATGCGCTGCAGCCATTTCACTGAAGCCATGGCATACCAACCGGGCACGATGGCCCTTACGGGAAACCCGTGAGCGGCTAGAAGCTCCTCGCCATTCATTTGATGCACCAGCAACACGTCCTCGCGCGCTTTGCTCAAGGGTACACTGCGCGCAAAGCGCACATTTGGTTGCGGGCCCTTGGTCTCTTCCAACGGCCCTTCATCAGCGCCTTCCAAAATTACTTCCGCCCCGCTCGGCCTTACCCCGGCGCGGTCGAGCAGGAGTGAAAGGGGTACACCGGTCCATTGCGCGTTGCCGACTGCGCCGAGTTCCCACTGCACTCCTTTCACCGGCGGATCGAGGAAGATTCGATTGTTGCCGGCGCATTCCAAGGTCACGGGCACGGTTCGCGCATCCAGCCTCACGAGTTCATCGTAACCAATCTCGAAAGGTTTCTCGACCTCCCCTTCCACGCGCAGGCGCCAACTCTTCCGATCAATTTGCGGGACGGGAAAATGGGTGCGGACATAAAACAACTTCGTCGGTGTGATGAAACCGCTCAGCTTGGAGAACGGCATTTCCAGATTGGGCGGATTGCTACTCCGCACAATTCTGCCGCTGATCCCGGGACTTTCCTCTTCTTTCATCTTGCCGTCCACAGCGTAACCATGGTCGATGGACCCGTCTACCAGCGACGCAGGTTCAGTTCCGGGGCTTGGCATCGCGCGCCGCGGCTACGGCGCGCCAAGGATTTCAAGAGCTCAGACGACTTTTTAGGCCGCGAGCTTCCGGCGCAGGACCTGCAGAAGCAGGAGGGCGCCGCCAAGCATGCCAAGGGTCGTGCCGCCATCAGGGACAGAGACCTGGTGGAACGACTGTTCGACCGTAGTAAGGTCAATAGTGCCAACCCCGAGAATACCGAAAGAAATGTCTTTTGTTACATTCAAAAAAGACTGCCCGGGGGGCAGGAAAAGATTGTCACCCGGTTCGCTGAAGCCGGGAAAATCGGCGATATCAGTAAGGTCCAGATGGCTGTTGGCCAGAGTTGGTCCACCGGCATTGACCGTTTCGTCTATCCCAAGGAATGCCGACCCTGTCGACGTCGCCGTGCCGGCATAACGCTGGTCGATGTAATCGATCGTCCCGGCACCCGCGGTGACTCTATAATTAAGCACGAGGTCCCCCGACGCCGCCGGGCCAGTCGATGTCAGGCTCATATTTCCGCTATAGGTCAGAAAGTAGATGCCATTCTGAATGGACGCGGTCACGATGACCAGATTGGGATTAAAACCGGCTCCCAAGCCAGACGGAAAATAGTCGAAGTTGCTGAAGGTCTTGTCGCCGATCCCAATGGAGCCGCCGTTGGCGGCCAGGTTGGCCAGCGTATCCGAAGAAGCAATGGGTGTCGCGTTCGCGAGGGTCGCAGACGCGGCCAGCGCGATTGCCAATACGATTCCCTTAAGAAGCCTGTTTTTCATGGTGTTGTCCTTCGTCTCCAGCACTGACCAAGGCGCGCCGGGGCCGAGGGGAACTGGCAATTCATAATTATCAGATCAAATGAGAGTTATTACGTCAAGCCTTTTTCGACCCATCTTTGCCCCTGGCAAAGGCTTCTCAAGGGGTTCTCTTTCAAGTGATTAAGCGCCCAATCGTACTCGGCAACCTGCTGCGCGAACGTTAGGCCGCGAGGTATTTCTCGATCGCCTCCACCAGCTTTTCCGGTGTCACCGGCTTGGAGATGAAGGGAAAACCGCCAAAGAGCTGGCGCTTCTCCGTCTCCTTTTCCGTGACGATGGCCGTAACAAAGACAATGGGCACAGCTTTCAAGAGCGGCTCGGCCCGAATCTGGGCGGCGATGTCTCCGCCATCGAAATCGGGCATCACGACGTCGAGCAGGATCAGGTCCGGCCGGAAAGTGCGCGCCGTTTCCAGGGCGCGCGCGGAATTGTTTTCCTCGCAGATATCGTAATCGGCCAGGACCAGCCTGGTCAGCTTGGTAAAGCCTTTCTCGTCATCCACGATCAAAATCTTCGGTTTACGATTTCTCATTTTCCCCTCGAGTTTTCAGAATGACGGTGGCCACTGTCCCGCCGTCGTCGGCATTGTGTAACAGCAGGCGCCCACCATGCATGTCGATGATTGTTTTGGTGACGGTTAATCCGAGACCGGTGCCTTTTCCGGGCGGCTTGGTGGTGAAATAGGGATCGAACACACGGGAGAGCTTGTCTGGCGGAATGCCCATGCCCGTGTCGGCGATCTCCACCAGCACCACTTCGTCCCCGGCACGAAAACGTTTTCCTGCTCCCGGCGCCTCGTCTTCCGGAACACGCTTAAGCGACGTGGAGATGGTGAGGACGCCGCCGTCGGCCATGGCGTGGCAGGCGTTGGTGAAGAGGTTGACGAAAACCTGTCTGATCTTGTTGCTGTCCAGGGCGCAGGCTGGAAGTTGTCCGGAAAAATTGGTCACAACTTTCACTTTGGAGGCATTGAGCTCATGCCGAACCAAGGTGAGCGAGCGTCGAACCAGCGGCTCAATTTCCCGGGGACGCAGTGTCAGCTGCTCGGGCGCAGCGAACTTCAGAAGGTCGCCGACCACTTCATTGGCGCGATTGACCGCGTCTCCCATTTCCTTGATCACGTAAGAATCCTGCTCGTTCTCCGGTTTGACCTGCCGGGCGATATAGCCCAAGCCCATCTGCAGGATGGCCAGCGGGTTTTTTACTTCGTGGGCAACGCCCGCGGCCAGTTGTCCGACGGTTTGCAGCTTTTCTGCCTCGATGAGCTGCATCTGCGTGGCTTTCAGTTCTTCATGCGACTTAGTTAGGCTGGCCAGCACTTCGCGCAGACGAGCGTTCGCCTGGGTCAACTTTTCCTCTGCCTCCTTGCGCGGCGTGACATCGGAGACAAGCCCGTCATAGCCGGCGAGTTTTCCATCGTCACTGTAATGAGGAACGCGCTGGTTGCGTACCCAGCGGATGGAGCCGTCCCGATGAAAAATTCGGTGTTCGATCGTTGGCGGGACTCTCCCAATATCCATCTCGGCGGCATTGGCCACGACCGCGGCCGTGTCATCCGGATGAACCATCCGATGCCACAGGTCAGGATCATCGCGATATTCCTCCGGCTGATAGCCAGTCACGGCAAGGCAGCCGGGCCCATGCCTTGTCTCCACGACCACGCCGTTTTGCAAACGCACCGTGTAAATGTAATCCGTGACGCAAGCGAGCAGCTCACCGTAGCGTTCCTCGCTTTGGCGAACGGCCTCCTCGGCTTTGAATAAGTCCAGTTCCATGTCCGGCAGAATGGGGGTTGGCGATTGGGCCGGTCAGAGCTCAGCGAGCTCTGCGCAGCACGAGTCCGCAGGCCTGCAAGGCATGGCCGCCGGTGAACCGGATGGAAAGGAGCGGATTGTTCATGGCACGGGGAATCGCCGGTGCGGGAAAATACGGAATAGTCCGCAAACGTCCAGTTCCAAAACCGCCCTTCGGCAGGCTGCCCCCTTTTGTTCCGCGGTCACTACTCCACGGCGCCGGTTTTCTTCAGCGCCTTCTTCGCGATCCGGCTCACCAGGATGGTCACGGCAATTGTGGCCACGAGCCCAACGGCCAGCAGCCCATACTGCCAGACACTACGTGGTCCGCCGCCTCCGCTCACGCCCGCCTGCCCCAGCGCGCCGAGATAGGCATAAAGCAAAGTGCCCGGAATCATGCAAATGGCGGAAACAATTACGTAAGCTCCGAGGCTCACCGAAGTGATTCCGTAGAAATAGTTGCTCAGATTAAATGGAATGAGCGGACTTAAGCGCAGGAGCCCGATAATTTTCCAACCCTCCTTGCCAATTGCCCGATCAATGGCCTGGAAACGCGGACTCTTGCTGGCGTATTCCTCGATGTTCCGCCGCAGAAGATAACGGGCGATGAGAAAGGAGAGCGTCGCGCCAATGACGGCGCCGCCCAGGGCCACGAGAGTCCCGCCGGCGATGCCGTAGATCAAGCCCGCGCTCACCGTGAAAATCCAGCCGGGCAGAAACAAGACCGTCGCCAGTGCGTAGGCCGCGATGAAGATGACCACGCCCAACGGCCCGAGGTGCTGAACCCATTCGACAAATTCACGGATCCAGATTTTGACCGGCAACACAGCGGCCAGAACCGACAGGGTGATGACGACAAGAACAGCAAGGATCAACCGGCCGCGCGATTTCATTTTTGCGGGAGGGCACGACGATAGAGCCAGCCAAAAAGTTTCCGCGCTCCCGGGGTAAGGCGCGTTTTATTATATTTGTCGCCGATCTTGCGAGCCACCTCCGACAGGGTCGGGTAGGCGTGGGTGGTCGCGGCAATTTTTCCCAGTCCGATGTTGTATTTCATGGCCAGGACAAATTCGTGCAGCAGCTCGCCGCCATTCTCGCAAACGAGGGTGACGCCCAGGATTTTATCCGTTCCCCTGGCCACCACGACCTTCGCAAAACCGGCGCCCTCCTCTTCCACAACCGCGCGATCCACCTCTTCCAGTTTCTGCACGAAAACGTCACACGCGATATTCTCCTGCCGCGCTCTGGTTTCGGTGAGCCCGACGGTGGCAACCTCTGGATCGACATAGGTGCACCAGGGCACCACGCGGTAATCGATTTTTTGCCTGAGGATCTGAAGGGGCATCAGGATATTGCGCACGACCACGCGCGCCTGCGCATCGGCCATGTGGGTGAAGAGAAACGGACCGGCCACATCACCAGCGGCATAAATATGCGGTCGCGAAGTTTGCAGATACTCGTTCACTTCGATACCGCGCGCGCCCGCCTTCACACCCGCTCGCTCAAGCTCCAAGGTCCGCACCGTCGGCGTCCGGTCTGAGCAAATCAGCAGCGCGCTGCCCCGCACTTTGCCTTCTCCGGCGCCGCCGCGTCGGATGGTCAGTTCGATGCCGCCGGCGGTCTGCTGAACCGACACGGCCTCCGCCTGGGTTAGAACCTCAATCCCCTCGCCAGCCAGTCGTCGCGCGATGAATTCACTCACGTCCGGATCTTCCCGGGGGAGGAGCCGGGCGGGGCGTTGCACCAGGGTGACACGCACCCCGAGGCGATTAAAAGTTTGGCCCAGCTCACACCCGATGGGGCCGCCACCCAGCACGATCATGCTTTCCGGCCTGGTCGTCAGTTCGTCGAAAATCGTTTCGTTGGTGAAATAAGGAACGGAGTCCATTCCCTCGATATTTGGAATGGCAGTTCGCGATCCGGTGGCGATGACGAAATTCCGGCCGCGCAGGACCATGTCGCCCACGGCGACCTCCCGGTCCGAAATAAACCTGGCATGGCCGCGAAAGACATCGACCCCGAGAGATTCGAAGCGCTCCTGGGAGTCGTTAGGCGCGATGCGCGCGCGCCGGGCGCGCATGCGCGCGAAGACTTCGGCAAAATCAAAGGAGGGCTCGACCCGGCGCAGGCCCCATTCCTCCGCCCGGCGCATCCTCTCGATCAGGCGCGCGGAGGAAATGAGCGCCTTGCTCGGGACGCATCCGAAATTCAGGCAGTCGCCTCCCATCTTGTTGCCTTCGACCAGCGCAACCCGGCCGCCGAGGCCGGCAGTGCCCGCCGCGGTCACCAGGCCGGCTGTGCCGCCGCCGATTACGACGACGTTATAAACCCCCTCGCCCCTGGATTGATCCAGCCTGGCCAATCGTTAGGGATTTTTTTGGAATTTCATGGCCACGGAATTCATGCAATAGCGCAGACCGGTGGGCGGGGGACCATCATCGAAGACATGCCCCAGGTGGCCTCCGCATCTCGCACAATGAACCTCTGTGCGCGTTCCAAAAAAAGATCGATCCGTCTCCGTTCCGATCGCGCTAGGAGCAATCGGTTGATAAAAGCTGGGCCAGCCCGTGCCGGAATCGAACTTGGCCTCCGAACTGAATAATTCCAGCCCGCAAGCCGCGCACACGAAGACGCCTTTGTCATGCAGATCGTCGTAAGCGTTCTGGAAAGGCCGCTCCGTGCCTTTGCGGCGGAGCACGTAATATTGGTCAGGCGTCAGGATTTTCTTCCATTCCGAATCTGGCTTCTCGATTTTTTCAGTCATGGCAGGTTGAGCAGGTTTGGTTGATTCGTTATCGGCCGTCACCAGGTTAAGAACGGCAAAGCTCAGCAAGAGGCAGAGGGAAAACTTTTTCATCGGAAGCTTCATTTGCCATGTGAGAGTCGGGGCGGATGGTTTTTATTCCGCCCTGATCAGTAGAGAATCACGGCAGCCATCCTCCAACGGCTTGGAGCGGCTCGAGCTGGCCAGCCTGAGTGACCCAGGCCGCAATGGCAGCGGGCCGGGAGGCCTGACCGGACGAAGCCGCCACCAGAGGCATTTCCTTTGGGGCCGCGTCAATCTCTTCTTCGGTCAAGCCAAGAGCGACAAAATCATGCGCCAAAGTGCGGCCGCTGTTTTCCCCCGCGCCTACCCGGGTGGTTAGTCCAAAACCGAGTCGGGCCAGGTGGATCGTGAAAGGCCCCGCGTTCCCTTCCGCCGGCTTGAAGCTGACCAGGACCTTGTCAGAATTCTGGACCACAATCTTCAGGACACCGGCCCCCGAACCGGAAGCGGGCGGAAGAGGCCCCCTGTCCCGCCACTCTTTCCCGTCGAGCACGAATCCGGGAGTGTAAACGCTCTCCGTCTTCCAGTGCGCCGAGTATTCGTACTGCCGGGCGGTCCATACTTTCGATGAAAAGGGATCGCGCCAGCCGAGCCGATTCCAATAGTCGACATGGAACGCGACCGGAACGACGTCGCGCCAAAGCCGCCCGTCGTCTTTCAATTTGCTCAGCCAGGCTTCTGCCGGCGGACAACTGCTGCAGCCTTCCGAGGTGTAGAGTTCCAGGAGGTGACTGCGAGAAGCCTTGCTTTCCAGAACCAGCGGCTCTTCGGCAAGCCCCACGGAAACGGAAGCGAAAAGGGCCACTAGCAGGAGAAGCAGAGAACCGCTGGTCATACAGAGTAGGAGATGCTCCTGTGAAATTTATTCCGTTGATGGAATAAAATTGCCCGCTAGACCCTCTCATCTCCGTGAGAGACACGGGAGCGCCGTCCTATGGCATTGGAATTTCATTATTGGCTCGTGCGGTCGGGGCCTGTCGTGGCATGTTCCCATGGTGGCAGAGATTGATTTCCAAAGATTGGTCGAGGAATTCCACATGCCTCTTTATCGCTTTGCCCTCTCGCTTAGCCGCCGCGAGTCCGACGCGATGGACCTGACGCAGCAAACTTTTTATCTCTGGGCGTTGAAGGGCCATCAGTTGCGCGAGCCTTCCAAAGTCAAAACGTGGCTGTTCACCACTCTTTACCGCGAATTCCTCGGGACAGTACGGCGGGACGATCGCTTTGTGGAAACGGACGAAGGCCTCCTCCTGGCCGAGCCGGCGCACATCGACTCCACCGTGGTCAACCAACTGGACGCCGGGGTTGTGCAAAAGGCGCTGCTTCAGCTCGATGAGAAATTCCGCGCGCCCCTGGCATTGTTCTATCTCGAGCAGCATTCCTACCGCGAGATTGCCGAGATTCTTGAAGTGCCCATCGGCACAGTGATGTCGCGCATCTCCAGAGGCAAAGCGGAGTTGCGCAAGCAACTGACCGACGCGTCCGAGAGGGCAGCGCGCAAAGTCGTTCCCTGGAAGGAGGTCAGCTGATGCCGACATACTCAGTGCGGGAAATTCTGAGCGTCTATCGCGACACCGACCCCGCCTGCATTGGAGAAGGCTTCTTGGAAGCTCGGCGCGCCGTCGACTCCGACCCGGATCTCGCCAGATGGTGGCAGGACGAGAAACGCCTCGACGCGGAGATCGGTGCGAAATTGCGTGGAGCTCCCCTGCCCGCTGTATTGGAGGCGCGCATGCTGGCCGCGAGACAAAGACAACGCCCACCTGGGAGACCATTGGCGGTGAACGCGACCGCACTTCTGGCGGCGGCCTGTTGCATCGCCCTGGCGGTGATTATCAGCGTGCGCAAGCCGGCGCCGGATGCAACGCGATCGCTGGCTAACTACCGGCAGGAGATGGTTGATTTCATTAAGGTGCCGCCCACACTGGAGGTGACGAGCAATCGTCTGGCGGAAGCCACGGCTTTCCTGGAGAAAACGAGCGCGCCTTCAATCATCGCCTTTCCAGCCAAATTGCAGACGCTCGAGCCGATCGGCTGCCGCACAATTCGCGTCGGCGGTGGCGAGGTTGCTTTGATCTGCTTCAAGCGGCCAGACGGGCGGCTATTGCATTTGTTCGTGGCCAAACGCAAGACCCTGCCGAGTTTTTTCGGCGGCGCGGGGCCGGATTACGCCGCCCAGGGAGAATGGATGACGGTGACGTGGCCGGAGGGCGATCAAGTCTATCTAATGATGGTCCAGGGCGATCGTGCCGCTTTGGAAAAATACCTGACCAACTCGTAAATTAAATTCCGTGCAGCTGTCCGTGATCATCCCGGTTTTGAACGAACAAGGGTTGATTGCCGATTTTCTGGTTGATCTTCGACGCCTCCTTCCTGCAGCCGAGCTCATTGTTGTCGACGGCGGGAGCGACGACGCCACCTGCGGGCTCGCTGCTCCTCTGGCGGATAAGATCGCGCGCGCGCCTGCTGGTCGCGGCCGGCAAATGAACGCCGGGGCAGCCGTTGCCCAGGGTGAGGTTCTTTGGTTCCTCCATGCCGATTCGCGGATTCCGGCGAACGCCGCTGAGTCGATCGCCGAAGCACTGACTGACCCCAGCGTTGCGGGTGGTTGCTTTTCCCTGATGATCGTGCCCGCGCGCTGGATCCTTCAGTTGCGCGATGCCGTGGGCAACCTTTGTGTCGACCTTTTCGGGATTGCCCTGGGTGATCGCGGACTGTTTTGCCGTCGCAGTGCCTTCATCGCGGCCGGTGGCTATACCACGGACCCGCTTTTCGAGGACGCCAATCTATATAGAGAGCTGCGCCGGATCGGCAGCATGCGGCGGGTGACGGCCACCATCAAGACCAGCGCGCGCCGTTATGAGGCTCTGGGGCCATTCCGCACCAGCATTTTCTACGGATTGATTATGTTGCTCTACTGGGCTGGGTTGGACCCGAAAACACTCGAAACATTTGTTTTCCACTACGCTTCGTCCAGGAGGCCAGCCAGATTGGGCGGCCGAATCCGCCCCCTCGACCGCTTTACGACTACGACCTAACCCCTGAAAGATGATCCCATGAAGAACGCAAACCCCGAAAGTGCCGTCCGCGAACGTTACGCCGCCGGCGCGCAGGCCCAGGAAGCCAGGCTTTGTTGTCCCGTCGTGTACGACGCAAACTTTCTACAGGCTATTCCGCAGGAGGTCATCGAGCGTGATTATGGCTGCGGCGATCCCACCAAATTCCTCCGCGAAGGCGAAACCGTCCTCGATCTCGGCAGCGGCACCGGGAAAATCTGCTTCATCGCTGCCCAGGTGGTGGGGCCAAAAGGCAAAGTCATCGGTGTCGATATGACTGATGAAATGCTCGAAGTGGCGCGGCGGAATACTCCGCTGGTGTCTGAGCGGATCGGCTACAGCAACGTCGAGTTCCGCAAGGGCCGGATCCAGGACCTCGCCCTCGATCTGGAAAAACTCGACGCCGAGTTGAAGAGGCGTCCCATTACCGATGCGGATTCCTTTCTGCGCGCAGATGAACTCGCCGCGGAGCTGCGCCTGAAACATCCGCTGGTGGCCGACGATTCCGTCGATGTTGTGGTTTCCAATTGCGTGCTCAATTTGGTCGAGCCGAAATCGAAACGGCGATTATTCGAGGAAATTTTCCGGGTGCTGCGCAAGGGCGGCCGCGTGGTGATCGCCGACATCGTCTCGGATGAGGAGGTGCCGGAAGAAATGCAGACCGACCCTGAGTTGTGGAGCGGCTGCATCTCCGGTGCGCTCACAGAGGAGGGGTTCCTCAAAGCCTTCAGCGCTGCCGGGTTTTACGGAATCCAGATTCTGAAGCGCGACGAAAAGCCCTGGCAAACAGTGGAAGGCATTGAGTTCCGCTCCGTCACGGTGGAGGCCTTCAAGGGGAAGCAGGGCCCCTGTTTCGAGCGGAACCAGGCGGTCATTTATCGCGGTCCCTTCAAGGAAGTGTTGGACGACGATCATAATCGCATGGAGCGCGGCGTGCGCCATGCCGTGTGCGACAAGACTTACAATCTCTACAAGAAACTGCCCTACCGGCAGCATTTTGAGTTCGTCGATCCCCTCACCGATGTTCCCCTGGAAGAAGCCCAACCGTTCGATTGTTCGCGCACGCAAGCGCGGCACCCTAAGGAAACCAAGGGGCACGATTACAAAGTCACGACCGCGGCCAGCAGCAGTTGTTGTGACGGTGGGAGCGGTTGCTGATGACGCCTAACAACTTCGCCCGGAAGTTGCATGAGCACGCGCTCCCCTTGCGTCATCACCGGACGGAGGTGCTGCAAGTCAACGTGGGCAAGCTCTGCAATCTGACCTGTATCCATTGCCATGTGAACGCCGGACCCAACCGCAAGGAAATCATGGAGCGAGAGACCATTGATCGCATCGTCGACTGGCTGGCCAGGACTGATATTCCCACGGTCGATCTGACGGGCGGCGCGCCCGAGATGATTCCGGACTTCAAATATTTTGTGCGCCGTCTCAAGGCTTTGACGCCGCCGCGCCACCTCATCGACCGGTGCAACCTGACCATTCTGCTCGAGCCGGGCTACGAGGATTTCGCCCAGTTTCTCGCGGATAATGAGGTGGAGATCATCGCATCGATGCCGTGTTACACGCCGGAAAACGTCAACGCCCAGCGGGGCGAAGGTGTCTTCGATGGCAGCATCAGGGCGCTGCAACTCCTTAATTCGTTAGGCTACGGACGGGAGGCGCATTTGCCGCTGCACCTGGTTTACAATCCCAACGGCGCCTTCCTTC
This sequence comes from Chthoniobacterales bacterium, assembly GCA_036498025.1. Lineage (GTDB taxonomy): Bacteria > Verrucomicrobiota > Verrucomicrobiia > Chthoniobacterales > UBA10450 > JBBRDU01. The sequence goes on along the minus strand of DASXIK010000131.1, from coordinate 6,192 downwards.
CGGGCTCGCAGACGGAGCTGGAGGCAGACTATCAGCGCGAGCTGAAAAAGCACTTCGGCATCGTCTTTAACCAGCTTTACACCATCACCAATCTGCCCATCGCCCGCTTCGCGACCTGGCTGCGCCATCACCACAAGCTGGCTGACTACATGCTTCTGCTGAATGACGCTTTCAATCCCGCCACCATCGAAGGCCTCATGTGCCGGAATACCATCAACGTCAGCTGGCGCGGCGAAGTGTTCGATTGCGACTTTAACCAGATGTTGAAAATGTCGTGGCGCCGTCACGGACGCAGCCTCTCCCTGTGGGAAATCGATCCGGAGGCCGTCGAGGATCGCGAGATCCTCACCGGGGACCACTGCTTCGGCTGCACGGCTGGCGCCGGCTCCAGTTGCAGCGGCGCCCTCGTGGCGGCCGCCGCAGCATGAGGAGGAAACCTACGGCGTCGAGGTCACGCCGGAGTCTGCGGCCGCTCGCGCCGCGCGCAGGTTCTGCGCGATCTCTTCGTTGTCCGGCGCCAGCCGCGCCGCCTCGCCGAACTCCACTGCCGCCTGTGAGAAGCGCCGCTGCTTGACATAAATTCGACCGAGATTACTTCGTGCCGCCACCAACTTCGGATCAAGTCGCAACGCCTCCTGGTAATCTCGCGTTGCTTCATCGAATCGGCCCGCGGCTTCCAGTGTTCGCGCTATGCGGAAGTGACCGCTCACCTCCGTCGGCTTAAGCTTCAGCCCGGCCTGGTACGCTGAAATCGCTTCGTCCAACTTTCCTTGAGACGACATTAAGTCGGCGTAGGCAAACCGTGGCGTGGCTACCTTCGGGGTCAGGCGCGCGGCCTCCTGATACTCCGTGGCGGCTTCATCGCCGCGGCCGACTCGTTGCAGTGTTTCACCGTAACGAAAGCGAAATTCGCCGCTCTTGGGCTCGCGCTGAATGGCCTTTTCGAATTCGGCGAGCGCCGGGTCAAATTTCGCATCGCCGCTCAGAACGCGCCCCAAGTGATAATGGAGGTCGCCGGTGTCCAGGCCATGAGCGAGGGCGAACTGAAGCTGTTGCATGGCTTCATCAGATTGCCCCGCCTCTTCCAGGGCCACGCCGTAGTCATAATGAAAGGTGATGCCGTTAGGCACATCCGCCACCACCTGGCGGTAACGAGCGACATCCGAAGCCGGACCGCGCAGCTGCCACAGGCAAAGCAAAGCAACCGGGAACACAAAACCGGCCGCCCACTTTGCGCCGTGCAAAGCCCAGCCAGGCCACACTCCCCGAGGCACGACGTCGGCCGTTCCTGCTCCCAGCCCGAGCGATTGGCGCGTGGATGTTTCACGGACTTTCCAGATGAATCCGTCGTAGTAGAAGTGCAAAAGGCCGGAGGCCGCAACCAATCCGGTCAAGAGGCGCTTCACGTTATCGACTTCCAATTGCGAATTGAGATAGGCAAACGATCCGTAGGCAAAAACGAGGCCCACATAGAGCCCGATGAGTGAGCCGCTGCGCCGAAAGACAAACTTCATAAAGCCGCCGAGCGTTTTGTCTTTCTCGACGCGGTTGCGGTTATAGATCCAGACGATCGACAGATATTGCACGTCGTGGAAGACCTCAAAAAGTGCGATCCCCGCAAGGATGTTGGTGACGCCGTTATTGCAGTACCACCAAAAACTGATGCTGGTAACCAGGAGCGCGACCTTGACCGGATTGGGCTGGGCGCCCCTTCGCCACATCCACAGATAGTTCAAAACAAATCCGATCAGCACCGCGATGGCCATCCCGAGAAGGCTCTGTTGGAGCGCGCGCAAAACCCAAGGCTCGATAAACGGGCCGCCGCAGGCATAATAACCTTTCAGCGTTTCGCCGAGTCGTTCGGGAGATAAAAACACCGCGGCGGCAAACCAGGAGCCGCAGAGCGCGAAGTCGAGGCGCCGGTTCAGCGCAGCGAACGTGCCGGTCTTGGCGTCGTAAATCCGGCAGAACCCGTAGGTCTGCATCATGCCGTGCCAAACTCCCCAGAAGAAAAGAATGAGCACGATTCCTTTGAGGTCCCACAGGTAAAAAGAGATGCAGACTCCTGCGAGGAAAATCGGCGCGAAAATAAAACGCCATTTGAAACGCTCAAAAAGCGCGTGATCCCCATAGGCACGAATCATTCCCGGGAGGTGATGTCCGGTGGCCCCAAACGCGCCCACGAAAAGATAAATGTCTTGAGCGCTCCAATGACCCCGCGCCAGGGCGTAGAGCGGGATCAGCAGCAACGGCGTGCCCACGTAAAGAACCAGGTCACGCCAACTACTTAGGATCCAGAGGTTTCGCGGTGTGCGCGCCGGGACGGTCGGAACCGTCTGCGGAGGCAAAAAGGCGGATACCTGTTGCATCGTTGGGTGCATATCTTTTCCCACAATGACCGCGAAATCAATGCCGGACTCGCCCGCGCTGGCGTGAGTAGGTGCTGAGTCTAAAGTCTCAAAGGCTTCTTGGGGGACTTTGAAGCAAACGCTCAACGCCCAACGTTCAACGCTCAACGTCCAAGTCAGAAGCGCGCGGTGATAGTTTGTGCTCGTGTTTCGGTTGGGGGCCGCCTGCGCGAAAACCCTCGAATCGAGCCCCTGCTTTCGCGAGCCTTTGCAGTATGATTTGCAAAAAGCGCTGATCTCCCTATGTTCGGCTTCGCGATTAGCAGGTTCCCGCCCCCAACGGGACCAGTCATGTTGAGAGATTTTATCGCGTCTGGCGCAGGATTGGCATAGCCGCTGCAGCAGGACTCAACGCGATAGACTCGGCCCTCATGAATTTGACCACTCCCCCACACGACGAGCTTTATACGTCGTCCCCTGCGCCTGACCAGGCGGCCACCGCGACGGCGAAGCCCGATCCGTGGCCCATTCGTCTCGCTCGCCAGTTCCCTTTCCAGCGCATTAACTGGATCACGAGTTCGTTCCTTATCGGGACGCTCATCCTGACCTGCACCGCCGTGCCTTTGTACCTCTTGCACTTCGGCCTTGATCTCTTTCAGATCATCCTCTTTTTCATCATGCTGGCGGCCGCCGGCTTCAGTATCAGCATCGGATATCATCGCCTCTTTTCTCACATTGCCTTCCAGGCCAGTTGGCCGGTCCGTCTCTTCACCCTGGTTTTCGGCGCCGCCGCTTTCGAAAATTCCGCACTCATGTGGGCAACCGAGCACCGGCGTCATCATAAGCATGTCGATCACGATGATGATCCCTACAGCATATCCAAGGGCTTCTTTTACGCGCACATCGGATGGCTCATCTTTAAGCTCGATGCCGAGCCGCCCTACGACAACGTTGCCGACCTGCTCAGGGACAAGCTTGTGCGCTGGCAGCATCGCCACGTCCAGACCATTGCCGTCGTCGTCAGTTTTATTCTTCCTGCCATCGCCGGTTTCTTTTGGGATGGCTGGGTTGGCGCTCTCGGCGCTTTTCTCATCGCCGGCGTAGCCCGCATCGTCGTCTTGCAGCACTGCACTTTTCTCATCAACAGCGCCTGCCACGTCTTCGGCACCCAGCCGTATTCGGAGAAATGCAGCGCGCGCGATTCCTGGTTCCTCGCCCTTTTCACCTTTGGCGAGGGTTACCACAATTATCACCACGAGTTTCAGCATGACTACCGCAACGGGGTCAAGCCCTGGAACTTCGATCCCACCAAGTGGATCATCTGGACACTGTCCAAGATCGGTCTCACCAAAAATCTGCGGCGCGTTCCCTCGGAAAAGATTCGACTGGCCCAACAATCTGCCAGGACCTTCCGCGAACCGAGCAGCGCCAGCTGAACTGGCCCGGCGTTCGCCTTTTGCCCGTCCTGATGTCGGGCGGAGTCTGATCGGGTTTCTGTGATCGACGGCCTCGCGCCTGCGTGCGCGGAACGACCACTCAGCGCCGCCAAAAATAGCCGAAAATTCGGCTGCCTAACTTGACGCTTGAATTTTTTTAAACATGAGTTTCTTAGACACTCCCGGGACGCTTCGATGCGATGATTAAGGTTCGAAATCTCAAGAAACTATTTGGCGCCAAGACGGCGGTGAACGGAGTCTCGTTTGCCGTGGAAAAGGGCGAGGTTCTGGGTTTTCTCGGGCCAAACGGCGCGGGCAAATCCACCACCATGCGCATGATCACGGGCTTCATCCCGCCCTCGGCGGGTGAGGTCTCGGTGGGCGGCTTCAACATGCTGGAGAATCCGTTGCCGGCGAAACGCCTGATCGGTTACCTGCCCGAGAACGCCCCTTCCTACGCCGACATGTCGGTCCTCGGATTTCTCGGCTTTGCCGCGGAACTGCGCGGGCTGCGCGGCGAGGCGAAAAAACGTGCGATCGATCGCGTGGCCGAGTTGTGTTTTCTCGAGCCGGTGCTCCACCAGAGCATCGAGACGCTGTCCAAGGGTTACCGGCACCGCACCTGTTTCGCGCAGGCGATCATTCACGATCCCGAAGTCTTGATCCTGGATGAACCGACCGACGGCCTCGATCCCAACCAAAAGCATGAGGTGCGCACTTTGATCCGCAAGATGGGGCAAACGAAGGCGATCATCTTCTCCACTCACATTCTCGAAGAGGTCGACGCGGCCTGCTCGCGCGCTATTATCATCGATCGTGGCCAGATTGTGGCCAACGGCACGCCGGAAGAATTGCGACAGCGTTCGGAACACGCGGGCGCCGTCACGGTGCGGTTGCTAGATGGGAATTCTGCGGTGGTCGCGCAGAAATTGAATGCGCTGCCGAATGTCGCGCGCTGTGTCGTGCTCGAGGAAACGCCGCTGACGTTGCGGGCCTATTTGCACAAGAAGGGCGAGCGCGGAGATCTGGCGCGCGCGATCGGCGAGGCCGGTGTGCGCGAGCGTTGGCAGATCGAAGAATTGCACACCGAGGAAGGCCGCCTCGACGAAGTCTTCCGCCACATCACCCAGCCTGAAACCAAACGAGCGAATCCGATATGAGCGAAGCCATCTTGGAACAATCGGCCGCCGTCCCACAATCGACCGAGCGCCACGAGCCGGCCGGCGGCAGGGATGCCCTGCGGCATATCTGGACGATCGCAAAACGCGAGGTTGCCGGTTTTTTCGCCTCGCCGGTGGCTTACGTTTTCATCGTTATCTTCCTGCTCCTCTCGGGCTTTTTCACTTTCATGGTCGGAGGATTTTTCGAGCGCGGCCAGGCCAACTTGCTGGCCTTCTTCGCCTGGCATCCGTGGCTTTATTTGTTCCTCGTGCCGGCGGTTGGCATGCGCATGTGGTCAGAAGAGCGCCGGCTCGGGACGATCGAGCTTTTGCTCACCATGCCGATCACGCCCTGGCAGGCCATCGTGGGAAAATTTCTCGCCTCCTGGCTGGTCCTTGCGCTCGCCTTGGCGTTGACCTTTCCCGTCGTCCTCACGGTCAACTATCTTGGAAATCCGGATAACGGCGTCATTCTCGCGAGCTATTTCGGCAGCCTGTTGCTTTCGGGAACTTACCTGTCGATCGCGGCCATGACCTCGGCCATGACCCGCAACCAGGTGGTCAGCTTCATTCTTTCGTCGGTCATTTGCCTCTTCCTGATTCTGGCGGGCTGGCCGCCGGTGACGAATCTCCTCACCCAATGGGCCAGTCCGTGGTTCGTCGAAACCGTTGCGGCCTTCAGCGTGATGACCCATTTCGACAGCATCCAGAAGGGTGTGATCGATTCGCGCGATGTCATTTTCTTTCTGTCAGTCATGGTGTTCTGCCTCTTCACCACCAGCGTGATTATTCGCGCGCATCGCGCCGGATGAGAGCGCTCCCTGTGATCCGATGAAAACGAAACAGTTCGAAACTTTTCTTTATTCAACCGTTGGCATCGTGGCCGTGGGGTTGCTTCTCATCGCGGGCAACTTCATCGCCAGCCGGGCCCGGCAACGCATCGACCTGACCGCGGAGAAAGCCTATACGCTGTCGCCTGGAACCAGGGCCATCCTTGCGAAGCTCGATACGCCGGTGCAGATCCGGTTCTACTGCACGAGGAACGCGAACGCCATGCCGGTCGGCCTGACGACTTATGCGCAACGGATCGACGATCTCCTGAGCGAATACCGGCAGGCGGCGAAGGGCAACGTCGAGATTCAGCGGCTTAATCCCGAGCCGGATTCCGATGCGGAAGACTCGGCCAGGCTGGACGGAGTCGAGCCGCAACAGCTGCGCAACGGCGAGAGGATTTATCTCGGGTTAAGC
>DASXIK010000130.1:0-1900 GCA_036498025.1 Chthoniobacterales bacterium | reverse complement strand
ATTGCGATCGGTAGCCAGATTTACGTCGGAGAAAGGCTGCCCCGCGGCGGATGCAAGCCCCGACTCGATGTTGCTTCTCTTGAGTTTCTCGAGGCCGGTGATGGTCACCTTGTCGACCAGCCATTGTGGACCTTCCGTGATAGTAACCGTCACGGCGACATCGCCCTCTTTGCCTTTGTAGTTGTTAGTCAGGGTAATCGCCACCTTTATGTCGCGGAACCCGTTCGCCTGATACAGTTCCGCTATGTTGGCTTCGTCTTTGCGGCGGAACGCTTCGCTGTAACGGCCGTGCCGCAGGTTGAGAGCAGCAGGCGCAATGAACATCCGCTCGCGAATGGTCGGAGTATCGAAATATCTGTTACCAGTCACGAAAAGGACGGCGACCTTGTGGCGTTCACCTCTTGAGATCACGTACTCGATCGTTTCCAGATCGTTTTCCGGCGGCCTGACCCGGAAATCGATGTCCACGTCGTGGTAGCCCTGGCTCTGGAAGTAATCTTCAAGATTGCGCTTGCCTTCCACCAGCAGATCCGTGTCCACCGTGCGCTCGTCGAATACCGGAACATAGCGTTTCAACACGCGCCTCGACACCTTGGTTTCGATGGCCGTGACTTTGACTTTGGGCCCCGCGTTCACGCTCAGGTGCGGCCGGACTCGCCGTTTTGCGGAATCATATTCCAGGTCCCGCAGCTCGACTTTTGCCGTTAGCCTGTCCTTCTGTTGATATTTGTTCTGCACGCCGGCAACGCCGTTACGCGTGCGGACGTCGCTCACCTTCAGCCACAAGTGGATAATCGGCACCCGCCAGCCGGTCGCCCGCAATATGGTGGCGGCAGGCAGGAGGAGATTGCCTTCGATTTCCGGTTGCTCGTATTTCGCCCGCTTGCCTTCTTTGATGTTGAAGGTGACGAAGACCTGCTGCTCATTGCTGGCACGCTCGATCGTTGGCGTGACCTGCCCTTCATAAAAGCCGTTGGATTTCAGCAGCCGCGTCAGGCTGTCGACCGCGTTGGCGACATCCTCATCGTGGAACTGGGTGCCCAGTGAGAAATGAGTATTACTGTGTAGCTCGCCGCGATTCGGAGGGCCGCCGATCTTGCCGTCGACTCCGATCCCGCCTACGAACCATTCAGGCTGCGTTACAAAGCGGAGCGCCACGCCATTGCCGGATGCCTCCGCCTCAACCGCGACGTCGAAAAACAATCCGGAGGAGAACAAACCGTCGATCGCCTGCGCCACTTGCTCGCTGCGTAAAGGGTCGCCTGGTTTGATCGGTTGCAACCGTGCCAGATCTGCCGGATCAAGCGCGGAGGGCGCGCTGTACGCGACCGCCACAACCGGCTTCCCCTCGAACTGATTCACCTGCGCAAGAGCGGTGCCGCAGGTCCAGCCGGTGAAAACACAAAGCAAAGCCGCGAAATGGTGACATGAAACGCTGAGAACCTTACGCAACCGCCCGATCAAAAATCACCCCTCACCCCAAAGTGCCGACTGAGCAAATCGAATACCGATGAGCTCTTCCACCGCCGCCTTGTGGTGTCTGAAAGTACGTTCAAGTCGAGCGTGATGAATTCAGGCGAGTTAAAGATGAGGCTATGGCCTCGAGCGACTTGCGCTCCGCATCCACGCCCAGTCGAATTTCCACCCAACCTCCCAGTGCAATCGCCGCCGCGCCCGCCAAATAGCCCCAGAAGAGAAATGTCCTCGAACCCGTGCCCACGATGTAGCCGTAAATGGCCGGCCCGAAGACGCCGCCCGCGAACGTTCCACAGGCGTAGAAAATCGCGATCGCCAGCGCCCGGATCTCCAGTGGAAACACTTCGCTTACCGTGAGGTACGCGGCGCTGGCCGCGGGCGAAGCCACAAAGAAAACTACGGTCCATGCAATGGCCTGTGTCAC
>DASXIK010000129.1:0-4168 GCA_036498025.1 Chthoniobacterales bacterium | reverse complement strand
CCAGTTAACCATTGAGAATTGAACGATTGAGTGAGAATAAATGACTCACTTACGATCCGACACTCTCTCAATGGATTCCCTGCAACCAACCATCCTCATCGTCGACGATGAAAAGCATACCCGGGAGGGGTTGCGTCGGCTGCTGGAGGACCAATACGATGTCTACGTGGCCGCCGATCTCGGCGGCGCCCGGGATGTGCTCGAGCGCGAACAGGTCGATCTCCTTCTCACTGACCTGCGGCTCGGCAGCGAAGATGGCATGGCCCTGATCGAACGCGCCTTGAAAATGCCGCAACCGCCTATTTGCATCATGATGACCGCCTACGGATCGGTCGACACCGCGGTGGAGGCGATGAAGCGCGGGGCTTACGATTTTGTGACCAAACCGCTCAACCTCGACAAGGTGGAGATTCTGATCGCGCGGGCCCTGCAGAGCCGCAAGCTCGAGCAGGAAAATCGCACATTGCGGGAGCAGGTCGACGAGCGCTACGGGCTGGACAACATCTGGGGCGACTCCGCGGCTTTGCACGAAGTTCTCGACACCATCAAACAAGTCGCTCCTTCGTCGGCCAACGTGCTCATCGAGGGCGAAAGCGGCACGGGCAAGGAGTTGGCCGCGCACGCCATTCATAACCTGAGCCGGCGTCACAAGGCAAAATTCGTGGTGGTGCATTGCGCCGCTCTTTCGCCGCAGCTGCTGGAAAGCGAACTCTTTGGACATGAAAAAGGGGCGTTCACCGGCGCCAGCGAACGACGCATTGGCCGGTTCGAACAGGCCAATGGGGGCACCATTTTTCTGGATGAGATCGGCGAGATCGATCCGAGCACACAGGTTAAGCTGCTGCGCGTGATCGGCGAGGACCGTGCCTTTGAGCGCGTGGGCGGCAACCAGGCATTGCACGCCGACGTGAGGCTGATTGCCGCCACCAACAAGAACCTTGAGAATCTGGTCAGCGAAGGAAAATTTCGCGACGATCTTTTCTTTCGCCTGAACGTGGTGCGCATCACCATGCCGCCGCTGCGCGATCGCAAGGAGGATATTCCCCTTCTCGTTCGGGGATTTTTGCGGCATTTCTGTAAGGTGAATGAAAGGCCTCCTTTGGAACTGACCTCCGATGCCATGAACGCTCTGCTGAGCTATGACTGGCCGGGAAATGTGCGCGAACTGCGCACCGCCATCGAGCATGGCGTGGTCATGGCCACCGGCCAGAAAATTACCGTGCGCGATCTTCCCATGGCGGTTCGCCGGGCGGGGGGGTCCGCGCTGCCCCGCGGCCTTTCCACCAGCAAGACTTTCGGCGAAAGAATCAACCCGCTCGATCTCCGCGAAACGGAGCGCAAACTTGTTTTGCAGGCCCTGGCGGCGACCAATGGCAACGTCACCGCCGCGGCCAGGCGGCTCGGCATCAGCCGGCGCACCTTGCACCGCAAGATCAACGAGATGAACGCCGAAAAGTCCGAAGAGAACGCCGTGCCCGCCACCGTCAAACCACCCGAGAAAGATGCCGTCTAGCGCCGAATTCGTTCAGCGCGTCGTCCATGCGATCGGAACCGGTGAGGGTTCGGCCTGGGTCAAACGCGGAGTCTCTCTGCTTGGCATCCTCGCCATCGTCGTGACCTTTATGTACAACTTCCGCGGCCTCGCCACTTCGCAGGCCATGGACCAGGCGCAAATCGGACGCTCGCTCGCTTCGGGTCATGGCTGGCGTACCCAATACGCCCGGCCCATATCAGTGGCCCAGCTGCAGCGCCACGGCCGCAATGTCCCCCAGCAAATCTGGTTCGATACTTACAATGCCCCGCTGCCGCCGCTGCTGAACGCCATCGCGCTCTTTCCCGTCAAGTCGCGCCTCGCCCCAAACCCGGGCAGCGCCATCTATATCGGAGACCGGCTCATTGTCTTCCTGGCCATGCTGCTTCTTCTCGGTTCCATCGTCATTCAGTTTTTCACGGCATGGCGCTTGTTCGATCGACGCCTCGCCCTCCTGGCCTGCGTGCTCATTCTGTTCTGCGACACGCTGTGGCAGTACTCCGTTTCCGGCCTGCCCCAGATGCTGCTGCTCTTTCTTTTCAACGGCACCCTCTACGCGCTGGTCCGCGCCTTGGAAGCAAAATATCAGGGCGGCGCCGTCGGCCCCTGGCTGGCCGCCGTCGGAGCCGGCTTTGGCCTGCTCGCCCTGACGCACGGCCTAACGATCTGGATATTTGTGCCAGCTCTGATCTTCATGGCCTTTTTCTTTGAGCCCCGCGGCTGGGCGGCCGCCCTGGTCCTGGCCGTTTTTCTGGCTCTTTACCTTCCCTGGTTGATTCGGACCTGGATCGTCTGCGGCAACCCCGCCGGGATCGCCCTCTACTCGGCGCTCGATGGCCTCGGCGGCCATACGGAAATGGGCTGGATGCGGCAGGCAGCTTTCTCCCTCACAGGGGTCGGGCCCGGTGCTTTGCGTGAAAAAATCATCGCGAATCTCATCCTGCAGATGGGCCGGATTTTCGAATACCTCGGCTCGAGCGTGGTCGCCGCCATGTTTTTTGTTTCCCTGCTTCATCTCTTCAGGCGCAACGAGACGGCAATTTTGCGCTGGATGCTCCTGGCCATGTGGGCGGGTGCCGTCATCGGCATGGCCGCTTTCGGGTTGAAGGAGGAACTGGGTTATTCGGCTAACCAATTGCACCTGTTGTTTATTCCACTGATGACCTGTTACGGACTCGCCTGGCTGCTCGTACAATGGAACCGGCTGGACATTCCCGGTCAGCTGGCTCGCATCGGGTTCCTTGTCCTGCTCTTCATTCTGACCGTCTTTCCCATGGGAAATTCACTCTACGAGATGCTCCTCGGCTCCCCCAAAATAACCGTTCATTGGCCCCCCTATGCTCCGCCTCTCATCAGCAACCTGAACACCTGGATGAAGCCGGAAGAAATCACCGCCTCCGACATGCCGTGGGCCATCGCCTGGTATGCCAATCGGCGAAGCCTTCTTCTTCCAGAGACCGTCAAAGCGATGCTTGATTTGAACGATTACGGCATCCTGGGCAGTCCCGTCCTCAGCGTCTACCTGACACCGGTGAGCGGCGGGGAGAACAAGCTGAACGATATCGTCAGAGGCGAATACAGTGATTGGTCCAGCCTGATTTTGCAGACCGCGGACATGAGCAAGTCTCCCTTCAAATGGGGCACCCTTGAGCTCGGTTATGACAGGGAGTGCGCCTTTCTCAGCGATCACGACCGCCACCCCAGGACCGCTCCCTGAGCAAAACTCCGCCACAATTTGGTTTACGAAGACAGAGTGACCGTTTCAATTACAACCTGGTGAAAGCGAAGAAGATTTTCGGCACCGACGGAGTGCGCGGAGTGGCCAACGTCGAGCCGGTGACGGCGGAGACGGCCCTGAAGCTGGGCCGGGCCGCCGCGCACGTTTTCACCGAACTGAATCCGCGGACGCTGCCGGAGGGCGTGCGCCCCAAAATCGTCCTGGGCAAGGATACTCGCCTGTCCGGTTACATGCTGGAGAATGCCCTCGTGGCTGGCATCACCTCGTTAGGCGCCGATGTTCTCCTCATCGGACCCCTGCCCACGCCCGGCGTCGCCTACATCACGCGGTCGCTGCGCGCCGACGCCGGCATCATGCTCTCGGCCTCGCACAATCCCTACGAGGATAACGGAATCAAATTCTTCCGGCACGACGGCTACAAACTGGACGACCAGATCGAGGAAAACATCGAGCAGCTGGTGTTTACAGGTGCGATCGATTCGGTCCGGCCGACGGCCGGAAAAATCGGGCGCGCCGCGCGCATTGATGACGCCCTCGGCCGCTACGTTGAATTCGCCAAGGCCAGCTTCCCGCGACGGATGTCGCTCGAAGGCATGCATATCGCCGTGGACGTGGCCAACGGCGCCGCCTACAAATCGACGCCCTGCATTCTGCGCGAACTGGGCGCCGAACTGACCATTGCGCATAACGAACCCAACGGCACCAACATCAACGCCGACTGCGGCAGCACTCATCCGGCCGAGATCCAGCGCATCGTTCGCCAGACCGGCGCCCAGGTGGGCATCACCCACGACGGCGATGCCGACCGCGTGCTCCTATGCGATGAAGAAGGCGAGATCGTGGACGGGGATGAGATCCTGGCCATTGCCGCCATCGACCTCCTGCGCTCCGGCCATTTG
>DASXIK010000128.1:0-8810 GCA_036498025.1 Chthoniobacterales bacterium | reverse complement strand
AAACGGCTTCGTTTTACTTCACCGCACCCGATCGGTTTCCGTGGCGATTTGATCGATGCCTTCACGCGTCTGCCCAAACTCGTTGAACACGTGCATCTCCCTTTGCAGTCGGGTTCCAACAAAATCCTCAAAGCCATGCACCGCGCCTATACCGCGGAGAAATACGGGGAGCTGGTGCAACGGCTGCGCCAGGCACGTCCCGGCATCGCCCTAACCACCGACGTGATCGTTGGATTTCCCGGCGAGACGGAGGAGGACTACCAGCAAACGCGCGACCTGGTCGAGCAAATCAGTTTCGATAACGCTTTCGTCTTTCGCTATTCGCCCCGCCGCGAGACCCCCGCGGCGGCCATGGAGGACCAGTTGGACGAAAGCGTGAAGGAGCGCCGCAACCAGGATCTGCTCACGGTGGTGGATGCAGCGGCCCGGCGCTCCGGCGAAAGGATGGTCGGCCAGGTGGTGGAAGTGTTGTGCGAAGGCCCGAGCAAAACCAATGCAGCGCGTCTCACCGGCCGCACGCGCACGAACAAAATCGTGGTCTTTGAAGGGCCCGATCATCTCGCCGGCGAGCTGGTCAACGTGCACATCGAGCAGGCAAACGGATTTAGCTTGTATGGAACACCGATGGCGCGAATCTGACCCGCGCGAGCCGATTTTGTCATGATTTATCATTTTTCTCTGCAGAGCGTCGCCTTCGTGGCCGGGATCATCCTGGTTCTGCTTGGCCTTCCCGGCCTGATTCTGCCGGGCAAGTCGCAATCCTGGGCCAAGGGACTGCCGCGCTCCTACATTGCCGGGATTATCATCCTCACCATCGATCTGGTCTGGAGTCTCTGGTTATTGGCCACCATGGAAATGGGCGAGTTCCAGAGCTTCCGCCGGCCGCTGCTCATCGCTTTGCCCGTCGGATATTTTCTCGTGCTTCGCTTTGTCGATGAATTCCTGGCGGTCCGGGCGCTGGGGATTCTCTGTTTGCTCGGGGCTGAACCTCTGCTGGACGCGGCCTTTTTCCGCAACGACGGCGCCCGCCTCGTCGTCACCGTCTTTGCCTATCTTTTGATCGTCGCCGGGATCATGTGGGTGACCATGCCCTACCTGTTGCGCGATCAGATCAATTGGAGTGCGCGCGATCCCGTGCGCTGGCGCTGCGTCCATGGCCTCGCCCTCCTTTACGGGGCCGCCGTCCTCGTCCTGGCCGTGGCGGTTTACTAGGGTCGTTGCGCGCCGGCCAGACGGTCGATCGATGGTGTTGGATGCGTCAATGGCCTAACTAGTATTCCTTCTTAACCCTTCGATGCTGTGCTCGCCGCAGTCGCAGGAATTTGGTAGGGACGGCGCGCTGCGCCGTCCACTCCGCGCGCGTCTTAGCATCCGAAAACGTCGGTTGCATCTGGAGGGCGCCGCGCCGTCGGCGCACTCATATTGGGACACGACGGCGCGTGTCCCTCCAAGGCGGGTGGCATATCCGCGGAGTGGACGCCGCAGCGCGGCGTCCCTACCTACAGCCTCATGCGCTGATGCGCATGGGCATGAGCACGTAGAGAAACGGAGTCTGAATCTTCAGGACGCCCGGGCTCATCTCGTCGATCATGTCGAGAAAGACCTCGTCTTCCGTGAGATTGCGCAGCGGCGCCATGAGAAACTCCGGGTTGAAGGCGATGGAGAAATCGCGCCCCTTGTAAGCCACTGCCAGCGACTCCTTGGCTTCGCCCACTTCCGGCGTGTTCGCGGTGATATCGATATTATTCTTCCCGAAGCTCAGTTTGATGGAATTGGTTTTGTCGCTGGCCAACAGGGAAACGCGGCGCAGCGTATTGAGGAAAGTCTCGCGCTCCAAGGTCACCCGCTCCTTCGCCTCCGAGGGAATCACCTGCTTGTAATTGGGATAATTTCCCTCGATCAACTTCGAGACGAGCAGCGTCTTGTTCAAATCGAAGGCGATTTGCCCCGAGCCCACGCTGACCTTGACGTCGCCATCGTCGGTGAGCAGCCGCTGCAGTTCGGTCACCGCCTTGGTGGGAACAATAATGTCGTTCTCGTGGCTGCGCGGAAATTCCAGCTCGATATCGAGCATGGCCAGCCGTCTGCCATCCGTGGCCACGAGAGTCAGCTTGTTTTCCTTGAAGCTGAAGAGCACGCCGTTGAGGACATAACGCGTCTCATCCGTGGAGATGGCATAGGAAGTCTTGCGCAGACCGTCGCGCAAATCCTTCTGCCGCATGGTCACGACCTTGGCGTTTTCAAACTTCGCCAGGGGCGGAAATTCCTCCTCCGGCAGGCCCAGGATTTTAAAGAAGCTCTGGCCGCTGCGGATGGATGCGGCGTTCTTTCCGTCCACGTCCACCTGGATTTCGCTGGAGGGAAGCTCGCGCACGATGTTAAACAAACGCCGGGCGGGCAAAGTGGTGGCGCCCTCCTTCTCCACCTGCGCCTCGAAACTTCCGCGCACGCCGACATCGAGATCGGTGGTGGTCAGATGCACCTCGTTCCCGTTGGCCTGCAGGAGCACGTTGGAAAGAATCGGCAGGGTCGTTCGCGTGCTCACGACGTTTTGGACCTGTTGCAGAGCTTCGAGCAGTTTTTCTTTGGTGACGCTGAATTTCATGAAAAAGCCTACGGACGCCTAAGATGTAAAGCCTGCGCTTTTGTTCGGCAACCGCAAACTCGCTGGTCCGCCGTTAGCGCTTTAATGAGCTGTCGATAAAGGAAATGGTCTGCCGCACGCTGTCCAGTTCCTTCATTCTCCTCTTCACCAGTTTGCAGGCATGCAGAACGGTGCCGTGATCGCGACCCCCGAAAGCCTCCCCGATCTCGTTGAGCGAAGCCTTGGTCAGTTCGCGCGCCAGGTACATGGCCACCTGTCGCGGAAAAGCGATATTGGCAGGGCGACGCTTGCTCGTCATATCGGCCAGGCGAACATCGAAATGCTCGGCCACGCGGCGCTGGATTTGTTCAATGGTGACCGAATTGCGCGCTTCTTCCTGCAAAATGTCCTTGAGCAGGTGCTCGATCACTTCCTGGGTCAATTCCTTGCCGCTGAGCGAGGCAAAGGAAGCCACCCGCATGAGGGCGCCTTCGAGCCGGCGCACGTTCGTGCGGATGCGGTTGGCCAGAAACTCGAAGACCTGATCCGCCAGGTTGATCTGGAGAATGCGCGCCTTCTTCCGCAAAATGGCCATGCGCGTCTCGACATCGGGCGGCTGCAACTCGGCGGTCAGTCCCCACTCGAAACGCGAAACCAGGCGATGCTCCAGGTTGGCGATCTCGGAGGCGGGCCGGTCGCTGGAAAGCACGATCTGCTTGTGTCCGTCGAACAGGGTATTAAATGTGTGAAAAAATTCCTCCTGCGACCGCTCCTTGCCGCCGAGGAACTGGATGTCATCGATGAGCAGGAGATCAGCCTGGCGATAGCGCTTGCGGAATTTCACCAGGTTATTGTGCTGAATGGCATCGATGAACTCGTTGATGAAAAGCTCGCTGGAGAGATACATTACCTTGCTGCTTTTCTTCTTGGCGAAGACGTACTGCCCGATGGCTTGCATGAGGTGCGTCTTGCCCAGGCCCACGCCGCCATAGATAAAGAGCGGGTTGTAGGTGCGCGCCGGCGATTGCGCCACCGCCAGGCTGGCCGCGTGCGCAATTTCGTTATTGGGGCCCACCACGAACGTCTCGAAATTGTTTCGCGGATTCAGCCCGAGCGCGTTGGCCGCGACTCTCGAATCGCGCGGCGGCTCGGGCGCGCTCTCTACCACGGACACGGCACTGTTTCCCAGTTCCCCTGTGCTTCCGGCGGGCGGACAGAATTTTATCTCGCGCGGCCCCCCCAAAGCGGAGGCGATGGCTGTTTGCAAGGCGGACAGATGGTTACTTTCGATCCAAAATTGGTAGATGTTGTTGGGCACGCTGAACGTGAGGCAATCTTCCGTGGCTTTCACCAGCTCCACGGCGGAAAACCAGCGCTTGAAAGTGTCCGGACTGACCTGCGGCTTGAGAGCAGTGGACAATCGCTGCCAGAGTTGATTACACGTCTCGTCCATGTGACTTGTTAACAGCGTTACACAACCGCCACAAAACCGGATACCCGGTGAAAGCCGGGCCTCCGCAGGGGATTCCCGGACGGAGCGGACGGCGCGAACAGGGATGATTTCCAAGAAGATTCGACGCGAAAATCGCGAAAACACGAGGGAAAAGTTGATTCTCGCAAGCTGGACGCCGTCCATGGACCACGGAGCGCGAGACCTTCTGGCAGAAATTGTTTCGGAGAGGCTTTCAGCAGTGTCATTTTTGGGCGGTAGAATTTATCAATACTGTTCACATCTTATTCACATCACTGCCCATCCCGCCCTGCCAGCGGCTCGAGAGTAGAAACCGTTGTGCAGACCGACAAGAAAAAATCTGAACTTTATTTTGGCCCGACGGTCAAAAAAATCTTGACTGAAAAATGTCAAAAGACATGCGTCGTAAGTCGCAAAAATCGCCCGGTGAGCAACGTTGACGGCACTCTCGCAGTCGCGCATGATTTTTTTCCTAGTCCCTCCTGGGCGGTCGCTCCGGCCCAGGCAAACATGAAACTCCCGGCCATCGAATCGACTGTCCCCATGCGCTCCGTGGCTTTCCGCTTTCTGCTGCTCGCCTTGTTCGCCGCGGGCAGCAGTCTCTCTTCCGCTCGCGCCGCTGATGAGTTGCTGCCACCCTTTGGCTTTCGCTGGAACGATCCCATGCCCCGGGTAGAGGCCGTGCTGAAAGGGGCGAAAGCACGCATCGTGGCCCGCGAAAAAAAAGAGAACCGCGAGGTCTGGACAGTGGAAGGACTGGTGCATCCCGGCCTCAAACGCACGCTCTTTACCTTTAAACAGGGATCCCTCTTCGGCGTGGAACTGCAATACGAATACCCCGACCGCACAATCGAATGGTACAATCAGCGCATGGGCGAGATCCGGCGTTATTTCGACGCCAAGTTCGGCACCGGCAAACTGGTGTCACGCTCCCGGGATAGCGACAGCGATGTCATCCAGACACTCGTCGGCTATCAATGGATGGTGGGCGCGACCATGCTCGAGCTCTTTTATTTTTCCGCCCAGCACGACGAGCTCGTTTTCCGCACAATCAGTGTGGATTACAAGGCGCTTTGACCGGCCCGGGACAGCCGCGTCCGGCCCTGGCCTTGTTGCGTTTCCTTCTGCAGGCGCTTGAGCCTGCTCGCCAGACTGACTTTCAAAGCCGAACTCATGCGATCGATGAAGAGGATGCCGTTGAGGTGATCGACTTCGTGTTGCAAGGCGCGGGCCAGCAGGCCGGTCGCCTCGATCTGAATTTTCGCGCCGTCGAGCGTCTCCGCCCGAACGACGACTGATTCCGCGCGATCGATGTCCGCCGTGATTTCCGGGAAGCTCAGGCAGCCTTCAAGACCGGTAGCGATCTCCGATCCGAGGGTGACTTCCGGGTTCAACAAAATCAGAGGCATCGCCTCAGCCACGTCGGTCTCAACGCCATTGATCCGGAGCGTGCTCGGCCGGTCTTCGATCTCGCTGACATCGATGACGGTCAACTGCAGCGCTTCGCCCACCTGTTGCGCCGCCAGGCCCACTCCCTTGGCCGCGTGCATCGTCTCCAGCATGTCCACCGCCAAATCTCGGATGCGTTGATCGACCCGGCTGACACGATGACCCCTGGCCCGGAGCACGGGATCGCCATACTGGACGATATCGCGTTTCATTTATCCTGCTGCGTAAAAGCCGGCAGGTTCTTCACCCCCGCCAGCTTCAAGGCGTCCATTACTTTAATGATCGTCCCAAAGGAGGCTTTCTTGTCCGCCTGCAGGGCGATGGAAGATTTGCGGGTCGGCGAGAGATCGCGCACCGCCCCTTCCAGGGCGTCGACCTCCACTGTCTTGCCGTCCAGTTTGATTTCATCATCCTGATCGATCGAGACCAGGGCGTGATCCAACTCGGAGGGAGCATCGGTCGCCGTTTTCGATTCCGGCAAATTAATCTGCACCTCCGGTTGCACCGTTTTGAAGGTGGTCGAGACCACGAAAAAAATCAGCAGAATCACCAGCACGTCGACCAGCGAGACGATGATGATCGAGGGAGCCCGCCTCTTGCGGACGGCAAATTTCATGGCGCGATTCTCAGGTCCTTTTCATGCCACCGGGGCACGCACCGGTGCCGGCGCCGGGGTCGTTCCACGCGCGGCGGCCGGCGGCATTTCGCCGGCGACACGCCCATAATAACACTTGGAGAGTAGATCGGTAACGAGCGATTCGATTTCGACCGATAAGACCTCCACCTTCTTGGAGAAATAGACAAAGCCGATCAGGGTCACCACGGCGATGCCCAAACCAAAGATCGTACAGCTCAGCGCCTCGGAAATGCCCAGAGCAATGCGCTTGGCGTCGGCCGCGCCCGCGCTCAATCCGAGACTGGCGAAAACGTGAATCAACCCGGAGACCGTGCCGATCAGCCCAATCAAGGGAGCAATGCCGGTGATCACTTCGAGAATGACCAGGCCGCGTTCCAGGCGCACCATCTCGTAGCGGGCCCGGGTTTGCACCGCTTCCACGTTCTCCGCGCGCGGCCAGCGCAAATGCGAAAGAGCCACCCGCACAATGCGGGCGAGCGAAGAAGTGTCGTGATGGACAACCCGCGCCAGCCGTTCGGCGCTGGCCCCCGGCACCAGCCGCTCCATTTCGCTTTCGATCACCAGGGGCAGCACATTTTTTTCCCGCAGGGCGAGCGTGCGCAGAATGATGGTGGTCACCGAAATAATCGAGCAGATCAGCAGTGGCCACATGAAGAGACCGCCCTTGACGAAGAAACTGGTGAAGCTCTGCACAGCTTCGGGAACCTGCGCGAAAATAATCAGGGCCATCTTAGTTGGCGTACATGGTAAACGACATTTCTTCCTCTAGCCCTTCCGAGGGCAAGGCCGCGGCGACATCCTCCGGAATGGGCGGCAGCTGCACCTCCAGCACGGAGCGCAGACAAACATTGGCGAATGATTCATTGGAGGTGTTTTGAACGACCTTGAGGTTCCGCACGCGACCGCTCCGGTCAACCGAAAACACCACATGCGCCGTCCCGATGCTGGCCAGGTCGGATTGCTGCATGTAACTGTACCAACGCGAGCCCACGGCATCGTATAACATTTTCTGATAACGCCCGAGCGGCGTGCCCACCGCGTTGACCGAGGCAGCCCCGTGATTGGAGATCGCCCCGGTCATGCGCTTCTGCTGCTTCATCGGCTGGTAATTGGATCTGACCTCCTGCGGCGTGGCCGACGGTTGCACCGCGGGCGTCGGCGTGGCCCGCAGCAGCATAGCCAGTTGATCGGCCGGCGTCGGCGTGGGCGCGGCTGTGGGCGCCACCGAGGGTGTCGGTTTTTCCTGCGGACGAATGGTCGGCTGCGGTGCCGCGCCCGGCTGCGCCAGGGTCGCCTGATGAGTCTCCAGGTCCGCCGTGGGCCGGTCGACTCCCAGTTGCGAAGGAATCGGCAGACTCCCGGCAGCAGGGAGTTCGCTGGCCGCCTGGGAATTGGCATTCGACTCAAAGGTTTTTTCTTTCGGCTGTTCCACCGTCTCCTTGGCGGGGTCGGTCTCGTGGAACATCGGGTTGCGCTTGACCTCGACCTTGGGTTCCGGCGGCGGCATTTCCACAATGTTGAGTTCCATCGGCCGATCTTCCTCCAGGGGGGAGGACGGCGAAAACCAGCCGTTGAAAGCCGCCAGGAACGACCCCACCAAAAGATGCAGCAGCAGCGCCGCCAGCAGAGCCCACGCGATCTTGCGCACCTCCTGCTTTCGTTCGGTCGCGTCGTCGGCCGAATGGCCGATCATGAATTCCGTCGCCGCGCTCATTGAGTGGATATACAGACTAACGGCAGGACCAGGCTGTTCACATATTTCCGGAGCGGAAACACTAACTCAGGGGCGCGCCCCGGACAAATCGCCATGTTTCCAGCCTTTCCTGGAGGGACACGCGCTGCCTGCCGAGCCGTAGCCCTGCGCAGGCTGGTCGTGTCCCATTCATTGCCTCGTTTTTCGCGACGCCGTCTTGCGGGCGTGATGAAAGAGATATTGCTGGGCGTAGCCGCCGTGCGCGCCGAAATAATCACGGGAAAAATCGCGCATTTGCCGCTGCGTGACTTTTCGTTTCCGCGGGAAATATCGGTCCCGTAAAATGCGTGCGATCCAGACATCGATGGGGAAGGCTTGCAGGCGTTCGTAGGCGAACAGCATCACGCAATGAGCAACCTTCGCGCCCACCCCGGGCAGCCCGAGAAGCTTCCTTTGCAGCTCCGCGTCGGGCAGCGCAGCCCAGGCATCGAGATCCGCCTCACCTGAGGCGACTCTCCGCGCGGTGGCCAGCAGATTTTTCGCGCGATAACCGAGCGCGCACGCGCGCAAGTCCGCTTCCGATGCCCGCGCCAATACCTGCGCAGGGGGATACGAATGGACAATGTGGTCGCCAAGGCGCCGCTCCTGTCCGAAGCGTCGCCGCAAGGCTTCCGACATCTGGCGAATGTGCGCCACCTGCTTCATGGAAGAAGTAATGAAACTGGCCAGGCATTCCCAGCGCGGCTGCCGCAAAATGCGCAGTCCGCGGCAATACGCCCGCGCTGCGTTCATGGGCGGATCATCCGGAAACGAACCGCAGATTTCGCCGAGCGGATGATCGAGCGCGAAGTAATGCTCTATCAATTCAGCCGAACCACCGGCAAACATAAGGGCCGCGCCACGTTGTTCCACGTAAACCGGTTCATCGCCGATCGCCCCGACAAAGCCCTCTCCCGCCTTCTTCCAATGGAAGGCC
>DASXIK010000127.1:0-9073 GCA_036498025.1 Chthoniobacterales bacterium | reverse complement strand
TGGCCAAGCTTATTGGCTCGATGAGTTTTCTGATTATTCTCTTCTGTTCCGTTCCCGGCGGGATTGTTTATTTCTTTTATCGTCCGAGTGACGCCGCCGGCCATGTGCCCATGCGGGAGATGAAACAGGAGGTGACCACGCTCGAGCACGAGATCACAGAAAAGGAGTGATGTGGGAGCCGTTCTCGCCTATCCCTCTGTAGGGGACGGTGCTGCCGTCCCAACTTCAAGGCCGGGAAGCTGGCGGCTTCCCCTACAGATACTTTGGATGTTGACTCCTTTGCTGTGAAGAAGCCTGCCACTCAACGCAAACCTGCCCGGCGCGCCCCCCGTCTCCGCCGCCCCTTTGTCATGGCCACCTTTGCCATGACCGTCGACGGGAAGATTACCTCGAGGACGTTTTCTCCGGTCGATTTCACGTCGCGCGAGGACAAGCTGCATCTCCTGCGCCAACGCTCACTGGGCGACGCCGTCCTCATCGGGCACAGTACCTTAAAGCAAGACAATGTTCGTCTCGGCTTGCCCCAGACCGAATTGCGCGAGGCCCGGGTGAAGCGCGGACAAAGTCCCTATCCACTGCGCGTGATCGTCTCCAACGAAGGCAAGATCGATCACCGGCTCAATCTCTTCCAGACCGACATCTCGCCCATCGTCATTTTTTCCACGACGAGGATGCCCAAGGCGAATCGTGTGGCCCTGATGCAGAAAGCGACACTGCATCTGAGCAAGGCGCGTCAGGTTGATCTCGGCGCGATCCTGCGCCATTTGCGCGCCGATTACCATGTGCGCACGGTCGCATGTGAAGGCGGGGCGACGTTATTTCGCGCGTTGCTTGAACAGGGCCTGGTTGACCAGCTCAATCTGACCATCGCGCCCTACCTGTTTGGCGGCGCCGCCGCTCCCACCCTCACCGGGTTGAGCAAAGATTTTCTTTCCGCAACGGTGCGCTGTTCCCTGAAGGACATGCGGGTCGTCGGTGATGAATGTTTCCTGACCTATCGAGTTCAACACCGGCGGCAATTTCGAACAGTTAGGGGCGATTGACCCCAATCGCCCGAGGGCGGGTGGATCGGCCTCTCCGAGGGCGATGTTAAAATGGGCGGCGGAGCCGCACATTATTAGCAACGCGCTCGAAGATCGCGTTCCGCCAAAGGAGAGGGCGCTTTCGTCCGCCGCGGCCGCCTGACTAATTCGCCACCGCAATTCGGACAAACGCTTTCCATTTGCTCCGCGCAAGCCGGACAAAACGTGCATTCAAAGCTGCAAATGAACGCGTCGCCCTCCGCGGTCATCTGGGCGCGGCATTTCTCGCACTCCGTTTTCATTGTAAGCATAGAACTCTGCGCCATCACTCACCCTCCCGCGCCTCTAAAAGTAGCTCTGCCCCATCCTCCCACGGCTCGCCTCACTTTGAACTCTGCGCCAGCACTCACCTCCCGCGCCTCTCAACCGGCGCGGGACATTTGCTAAACGTTTGGAAAGGTACGGCGAGATTGGCTGGACGTTGGAAATACCGGTGCGGGACAGATGCTGAACGTTGGAAAGACGGCATTTGAAGAAAACTAGCGCACTCGCCGCGCATGCGCGAACATCCGCTAGGGCATGCGCAAATCGAACTCGATCATCATGCACGCGCCGCGGGATTTGATCTTCGAAACGGCCGCCAACCTGGAGCTTTGGCCGAAGATCCTGCCGCATTACCGTTACATTCGCTACCTCGAGCGCAGCCCCGAGCGCAACGTCGTCATTATGGCTGCCAGGCGTTCGGGCATCCCCATCGTCTGGACCTCGGAGGAAATCATCGATCGCCAGCGAATGGAGGTTCGTTTTCATCATCTCGAGGCTTTTACCAAAGGCATGGATGTTGTCTGGACGTTTCGCGAAACCGCCGGAGGCGTGCTCGTCGAAATCCGGCACGACATGACCTTCCGCATCCCCCGGCTGGCGTTTTTGGCTGAGCCGATCATCGGTCGCTTTTTCATCCATCACGTTGCCAACAAGACGTTGCTTTGTATGAAGGCATACGTGGAAGCACGGGCTAAGCAGGCGGCGGCATGAAGCGACGTCGCGCCGTCATCACCGGGATCGGCCCGATCACCTGCATCGGTACCGGTGTGGAAAACTTCTGGAACGGGATCCTCTCCGAAAAAAGCGGGATTAGAAACATCTCCAGCTTCGATACCAGCGGATTCAACGCTCACTGCGGCGGCGAAATTCCCGAATGGAACCCCGAGGAATTTTTTCCGCCCCACCGTCTCAAGCGCCTCGATCGCTACGCGCAATTCTCGGTGGCGTCGGCCAAGCTCGCGCTCGACGACGCCGGCATTGCTTACTCGCGCGAACAGCCACAGCACCGCATTGGGGTCAGCTTTGGCACGGCCCTTGGCGGAGTCTGCCAGGCGGAGGATCAGCACATTCGCTTCCTCAAGAAAGGCACGCGCGGAGTGAACCCGACGCTTGCGCTCCAGGTTTTCGGCGGCTCGGCGCACTCGAACATTGCCATTGAATTCGGATTTCGCGGGGTCGGCACGACCAACTCCAACAGCTGCGCCAGCGGCACGGTTTCGGTGGGAGAAGCGCTGCGTTACATTCGCGATGATTTTGCCGACGTCATCGTGGCCGGCGGCGCCGAGGCTCCGCTCAGTATTCTGACCTACGGAGCTTTCGCCATCATCAAAACCATGAGCCGATGGACCGGCGACCCGGCTCTTTCGTCCCGTCCGTTTGATCGGCTACGCGACGGCTTTGTCATGGGCGAAGGCGCCGACTCTCTCATCATCGAGGAATTGGAGCACGCGCGGGCCCGTGGCGCCCGCATTTATGCGGAAGTGCTGGGCTACAGCCTGAATAACGACGGCTATCACATGACTTCTCCTCTGCCATCGGGCGAATCGTGCGTCCGCGCTATGCGCGATGCCCTGGCCGATGCGGAACTCGAACTGAGCGACATCAACTACATCAACGCGCACGCCAGCTCCACGCAGTTGAACGACAGCACCGAGACCGCTTCCATTAAGAGCGTGTTTGGCGACCTGGCTGGCTCGATTCCGGTGAGCGGAACAAAGGGATACTACGCGCATCCTCTCGGCGCCACCGGCGCCATCGAAGCCTCGCTCTGCGCGCTGGCGCTCAAGCATCAATGGATCCCACCGACCATCAACTACGCCAATCCTGATCCCACCTGCGACCTCGATGTGGTTCCGAAACACGGCCGTCAGGCGGAGTTGAACTACGTCATGAGTAACTCCTTCGGGTTCGGCGGCATCAACGCCTGCGTAATTTTGGGGCAAGTCACGTAGGGTCGGGACTGCGCGCGACGCCGCGGCAGATTCCGGGGAGCGCAGGCCGCTGGCCTGCGGTGTCCGGCGGCTCGCCGAACACAGTCATTTCCGGCGAGCCGCCGGAAATCGCGGGAGGGCCGCCTGCGCTCCCCAGACTCCTAGTCCAGCAAGTCGGGTCGATTTTCTTTTGTCCGTTTTCGCGCCTGATCTTTCCGCCAGGCGGAAATCTCTGCGTGATTTCCGGACAGCAGGATCTCCGGCACTTTCCATCCGCGAAATTCCGCCGGCCGCGTGTACTGCGGCGCCTCGAGCAATCCCGCGCCGCTGAAGCTATCATCCGCTGCCGACAACTCGTGACCCAGCACTCCCGGAAGCAGGCGCACGATCGCATCCGTCACCACCACGGCCGCGATCGCGCCGTTCGTTAGAACAAAATCCCCGATGGATAATTCGAGATCGACCAGATGTTCAATCACGCGGTGGTCCACCCCTTCGTAGTGACCACAGATAATGATGAGGTGCGATTCGCCCGCAAGCTCCGTCGCCATTGCCTGATCAAACCGACGACCCGCGGGAGACATGAGAATAATCCTCGGCCTCAGTAGTTGGGCGTTGAGCGTTGAGCGTTGAGCGTTGGGCGTTTTCTTCTCATCCCCCCGCAGTGACTCCACCGCCGCAAAAATCGGCTCCGCTTTCATCACCATCCCCTGCCCGCCGCCGAACGGGGCATCATCCACCACGTGATGCTTGTCCGTCGTCCAATCGCGCAGGTTATGAATGTGCAGGTCGAGGATCCCGTTCTCCTGCGCGCGCTTCATCATGCTCTCGCTCAGAGGCGCCCGGCAGATCTCAGGGAAAAGCGTTAGAATGTCGATCTTCATTCTGCAACGTCCAGCGTTCGCTTCTTTAGCGGCGCCGGCCACCGGAACCAGGAACTCCGTAATCGCGGAGCGCCGCCAAAGAAAACTTATTCCATAATTTCCAACGTCGCCCGCTGCCCGTGACGCGAGGCGGAGCTGGCCAGCAGGGAGCGAATGGCCTGAATCGTCTGGCCGTTGCGGCCAATGACCCGGCCGACATCGCTCTGGCGAAGCTGGACCCGAAAAACCGTGGTCTTCCCGCTGGGCAACTCATGCAACATCATCTCATCGGGAAACTCGATGAGCTGGCGAATGACGAACTCGAGAAACTCTTTCACGAAAGAGAAGGTAGGCAGGCCGACCCAAGTTGTCGATTAGTTGTCGCAAGGACTCGGCTCGACGGAGTTTGAAAGCCCGGCCGCTCCTTCACCCGCGTTACGGCGCCCCACCAGCCGGCAAGCGGAGCGCCGGCGAATTTCGGGACCATTCCTGCCATCGAGCCCAGAGAGCTCAGAGAGCTCGATCCACCCAAAGCCTAAGCCGCGGGGGCGGTGGCCGCCGCTGTCGCGACTTTCTTATTCTTCTTGAGCAGACTGCGAACCGTGTCGGAGGGCTGGGCGCCGCGCGCGATCCAATACTCCGCGCGATCCACTTTCAGGGAGCTGTTGTGACCGGGCTTCTTCGGATCGTAGGTCCCGATGATCTCGATGAACTTGCCATCGCGCGGGCTGCGGCTGTCCGCCACCACCACTTTATAATATGGGCGATTCCTCGCCCCTTCTCTGCGTAGTCTTATAGAAACTGCCATATCAATTTTTGTTTTTCGCCATTTGCGCCATCATTTTTTTCATTTTGCCCGCGCTCTTCATCATCTTGCGCATCTGATCGAACCGCCGAAGCAAATCGTTCACTTCCGTGACGGTGCGGCCGCTCCCGCGGGCGATGCGTTGACGGCGCCGCGCATTTAGAATGTCGGGCCGCGTCCGCTCTTCGTTGGTCATCGAAAGCACGATCGCTTCCGTCCGCTTGAGCTGCTTCTCGTCAATTGAGACGCCCTGCAAGTTACCCATGCCGGGCAGCATGCCAAGAATATTCTCGAGGGGCCCCATTTTGCGCATCATCCTGAACTGGGCCAGAAAATCGTTGAAATCGAAGGACTGGGTCCGCAGCTTTTTCTCCAGCCGCTCCGCCTCCTCGAGATCCACCGCCTCGGCCGCCTTCTCCACCAGCCCCACCACGTCGCCCATCCCGAGAATCCGCCCGGCCAGCCGGTCGGGCGCAAAGATCTCAAACTGATCCAGTTTCTCCCCTACCCCGGCGAATTTGATCGGCCGCTGGGTCACTTCGCGCATGGAGAGAGCCGCACCGCCGCGGGCGTCGCCATCCAGTTTCGTCAGGATAATACCGGAAATTTGCAGCGCCTCATTGAACCGGGCGGCCACATTCACGGCCTGCTGTCCAGTGGCGGCGTCCACCACCAGAAGCGTCTCCTGCGGCTTCAGGAAATCGCGCAGAGCTTTGACTTCCTCGATCAGAGGCGCATCGATTTCCTGGCGCCCGGCGGTGTCGAAAATTTGCACGTCGGCTGGCTGGGCTTCCGCCCAGGCAATGCCGGCGGCAGCCGCGCGGTTGACGTTTTTTTCCGCCACGTCCGGCGCATAGACCGGCACTTCCACCTGTTTGCCGAGAGTCACGAGCTGCTCGATGGCTGCCGGACGATACAAGTCGCAGGCGATCAGCACCGGCTTCCGTCCCTGCTTCCTGAGAAAACGCGCCAGCTTGGCCGATGAAGTGGTTTTGCCCGAGCCGTTCAGTCCAACGATGAGGATACGAGCCGGCTTTTCCAGGTTGAGCGGCGCGGCATCGCCGCCTAACAAGGCCGTTAGCTCATCGTGAAAAATCTTTACGACCTGCTGGCCGGGCGTCACGCTGCGCAGAACGGCTTCGCCCAGCGCCTTTTCCTTGATGCGCGCGATAAACCGCTTGGCTACCTGGAAATCGACGTCGGCTTCGAGAAGAGCCAGACGCACCTGGCGCAGAGCATCATCGACATTGGCTTCGCTGATGGTGCCGTGTCCGCGCAGGTCCTTGAAAATATCCTGCAGCTTGTCGCCGAGTTGCGAAAACATCAGATGGAGTCCTCAAAAGCGTAATCGCATGAACTCTGGGGAGCGCACCCGCCTCGGGTGCTGGCGAAAGCGCCTCGCTTTCGCGAACTTTCTTCGAAAAGACCGTTTTGGCGAGGCGCCAAAACCAACACGCGAGGCGCGTGTGCTCCCCAAACAATCATCGCTCGCCTTACTTCTTAACCGGAGAGGCAGCCGGAGCCGCGCCGGCCTCTTCGATCCCGAAAGTCCAGTGTGTTTCCACCTTTTTACCTTCCGATTTGGCGCTCAAAATGACGGTGCAGGTCTTGTCGCGCAGTTTTTGTGTCACCTGGTAGGAGACGGTGCCGGTTTTTGGATCGTAAGTGGCTGGGACGATGCCGAGGCCGCTGACCCGCATTTGAATACTGGCCGGATCCACGGGGCCAAGTCCTCTGACATCGGCCTTAATCAGGGGCAACGCGGTGCGCACGGTGTCGCCGTTGGCGGGTTGAGTCGACAATTCGGTTGCTCCGACTTCGGCCACTGCCGAAGCGCCACCGGTCGAAGTCGCAATCATTTTCACGGCATCCTCAAAGACTTTCGGCTTGTTCGCTTCAATGGCGTAGCGCCCAAGCGAATCCATCGCGGAATTGAAGGTGAGCGGTTGACCGTAAACCGTAAACATCGCCTCATAGCCGGCGGCTTTGGCCACTTCCTTGACGTGATCGTTGTATTTGCCCAGCGGCACGGCGAAGCAGTTCACCTTGATGGCCAGTCTTTGCTCGAGCAACTCCTTGCTGGTAACCACTTCGTTTTTGAGCCATGCCTCGTATTCTGCGCCTTTCAGCCTCTTTCTGGTGCGCTTTCCTCCGGGAGCAATAATGTCAATAGGCTGATTCTCGCGCATGTCCTGGTGGGTCGCGGAATGCGCCTCGATATCGATCCCGTTGTCGCGCATGTCAGCCAGTTGCTCCCAGGTAATGGCCTGTCCGCCGCCAAGCATGCCACCGGCCACGCCTTCGGTATAAATGAACATCGTAAAGGTGTAGCCGAACTTTTTCATGATCGGCCAGGCGACCTCGTATTGCGATTTCCAGCCGTCATCAAAAGAGATGACTGCGGAGCGCGCCGGAATACTCTTCTCGCCCCGTCTCCAAGCTAAATAATCCTGCAACGAGATGACCGTGATGCCGCGATCCTTGAGCATTTTCATCTCTGCTTCGAATGCGGCCGGTGTGATCTCCGTCCATGGCGTGCGGATTTTGTCGACCAGGCGGTGGTAACAAAAGATGATCGTTTGCGCGGTCTGATCGACCACGACCTTGCCGGATTTGGTCGCCGCGGTGGCGGGCGTGGAAGCGCTGGCGGTCATGGGCGCGGTCGCCACCGTTGTCGTAGCGTGCTTGGCAACTGGCGCAGGCGTGGAAGGCGCGGCCGAAGCTTCGGGCGCGGGCGCAAGCGAAGAAGCGGGCTGCCCGTCGACCACCGCCGCCTGCTTTTTACACATGGAAAGGCCCAGGACAAGAACGAGCGGAAAAATCGCTAATCGAATGAGCATAAGATGAAGTAAACGCCTTTTAAGTGCGGCGGCGCAAAAAACAAGCGGTTTTTCGAACGCCCGGTCTCATTTCCTTTTGCCTGCGCAAGCGTTTCTTGGCGCGAGTCAGCGTCCCGGCTCCGCCGCCAGACTAGAATTCCTTGCCGCGCTCTTCCCGGCCGATGGCCGCCAGGAAAATGATGGCCACAAAAACGACCAGTTCCACCATGGCCATGGTCAGGGCGTAATTGGGCTCGCCGTTCGCCAGGCGAAAATGCTCGGCCAGACGGGCCTGCTGCTGGGCTGCGTAGGCCGCTGCGAAGTTGCCCAATTGATAGGCCAGCCCGGGAAAAGTGCCGCGCAACGAGGCTGGAGAAAGCTCATTAAGATGCACCGGCACCACGCCCCACGCGCCCTGCACCGCGAATTGCATGAGGAAACCTCCCCCGAGAAGAAGAGCGGTGCCGGGGGCAAAAACCCATGTGGGAATCAAAATAATCCCGCCGAGCGCGCACAGGATAATGCAGCGCCGTCTTCCCCAGCGCTGCGAAAGGAAACCGACCACCGTGCCGCCGCAAATGGCGCCGATTGCATAAATCATGGTGGTGAGAGATTTTTGCGCGACGCCGAGGCCGCGCTGCTTCTCCAGGAAGGTCGGGTAAAGATCCTGCGTGCCGTGGGACATGTAGTTGAACGCCGTCATCAGGAGAACGGCGTAGAGAAAGAGGATTCCGTGCTGCTTCAGGAAGAGGATCGGATGAAAGACCCGGCCTTTGGCCAGAGGGCGATTTCGTTCCCACACCGGCGACTCGGGCACGCGGGCGCGGATGTAGATGACGAGAAACGCCGGCAGCGCCCCGGCGACGAAGAGGCCGCGCCAGCCAAAGTGCGGGAAGACAATCCAGTAAACCAGCGCGGCCAGGAGATAACCGAAAGCGTAGCCCTGTTGCAGAATACCGGAGAACAGGCCGCGCGCCTGGGCGGGTAAGGCTTCCATGGTCAACGAGGCCCCCAGTCCCCATTCGCCACCCATTCCGATCCCGAAAAGGGCGCGCAGAATGAGGAAGACGGTAAAATTCGGCGCCCAGGCGGTGAGCAGTTCCATCACCGAATAAAAAATAATGTCCGCCATGAGCGGGAGACGCCGCCCGAACCTGTCGCCCAGCAGTCCGAAGAGGAGGGCACCGACGGGCCGCATCATCAGGGTAATCGTGATGGCGAAGGCCACCTGGGGAATTGATCGGCCGAAATCGTGGGCCACCGGGGTGAGCACGAAGGTCAGCAGAAAAAAATCGAGCGCATCCAGCGT
>DASXIK010000126.1:0-2914 GCA_036498025.1 Chthoniobacterales bacterium | reverse complement strand
GCCGCCGGCTGCGTTTGCATCTGGGCCAGGGCGGTGACACTCAGAGCCAGCGCCAGCAACGGGATGGCCGTGATAAGAGATAATTTTGTTTTCATAATAGGTAGTCGTTTCATTAATTCGTCCGCAATCATCCGACGGGCGCTGGCAATTGCCAATTCAAAAAAACTTGAGCAATTTCGCGGTGATTCGTCCAACCTTTTCCAGTTTGGTGAGCCGGTATTCCTTTTCCAAAACGCGGAACCTGTCCGCCTCCATGCGGCGCAGGAGCGCATGATAGACTGACGCCATGATCTCCGCGGCGACCATCGACCGGGAATCTTCGCGTGGAAGCGCATCCGCGGCTTTACGGAAGAAGTCGTGCGAGCGGTCGGCCTGGAACTGCATCAGGCGGACGAACTGTTCATTATACATTCGGCCGGCGAGGTCGGCTTCGGAATAACCGAACCGGCCCAGCTCTTCCTGCGGCAGATACATTCGGCCGCTCTCCCAATCCTTCTTCACGTCCCGAACGATGTTGGTGGTCTGCAGGGCCAGCCCCAGGTCGATGGCGTACTGTTTGCAAGCCGGATTGCGATAGCCAAAAATCTCGATGCTGACCAGACCGACGGCACTGGCCACGCGATAGCAGTAGACGCGAAGCTCGTCGAAGGTGGCGTAGCGGAATTGCCTCAGGTCCATTTCCACGCCCGCGATGATTTCCTCGAGCATCTCCGGCGCGAGCGCGTATTTGCGCACGAGCGCGCGCACGTCGGCGGCAATGACCGGCTCATCGGCCTTTTCTTCCCGCAGGCTGGCGCGCCAGCTGTTCAATCGAGCCTGTTTCTCGGCCACGCTCAGGTCCGCGGCATCCGCAATGTCGTCGATCAGGCGGCAGAAGGCATAAAAGACGGTGATATCCCGACGGCGCTCCCGGCCCAAGGAAATGAAGGCCAGCGCAAGGTTGGACTTGCTCGCGCGCGTAATCTTCGCGGCTTCCGGCTTCACTAGTATTGGATCCAACTCTCCTGGTTGATTCGCCCGGTTTCACACTGACGAAACAGACAGACCCAGGAAGCCAGCAGCCAGCCGGTGATAAAACCGCGCAGGCAAACAAACAGACATTTCCAGGTGATCAGTGCGAGCACGCGGTCGGCGATGGCGCCGCGGGCCATGGCATCGCAAGCCATGAGGAAGAAAAAGTGGAGCGCGCAGATGAGGAGGAACCAGGCGAAGCGCCCGCCGTTTCGTCTGAGGAAATGGAAATGGGCATGGACCGCGGCACCCAGGTTCTCATTATGCAAGGCGAGCGAAACCTGAACGGAGGCAAAGGCGATGACGAGCACGGACATTAAGATCCGCTGAAGAGGAAGATAATCGAGCACGTTGGGAATGTTCATGAAGTAAGCCAGGAGCAGCGGGACCCTGAGCAGAAGCATGCTCACGAGCACGATCACGCCGGCCCATTTCAAGGCATAACTGAATCGCCGGATGGCGAAGCGAAAGAGCTCGCCTTCTTCAAAGCTGAGGCCGCGAATCCAGACGAAACAAACAGTGATGAGATAGACCTGGATGTAAACCCCGAACAAATACTCAAAGATAAAAGCAACCGCATCGATGGTGGCCGAGATCTGCAGCAGATGGTTCGCGGGCAGGCTAGTGCTCCACTCGGCCAGCCACCAGAAGGCCAGTGGTTTCAAGAGCGTGGCCAGGGCGCTGACCAGGAGCACCAGATAAATCAGGATTCCGACCAACGGATAGCGCCTGCGCAAGGCCCGAACGAGCGCGCCGTGCAATCCGCGCCAATTCACCATCATCAAAACGGCCGCCACGAACGATAGCGGATAGGTGGTGATGGCGTTATCGAACAACCCGGCGACATTCTCGAGCGCCGGCAACGGGGCCTCCAGCCAGACGTCGGCCAGGCGCGGCCACTGCCACGTGCCAAAGGACACGATCTGGGTCAAATCGAAATCCGCCCCGGTCTGCGCCGGACCGAAAGCCAGAAATTGAAAAATGGAGTAGGCAAAACCGAGCACGACAAAGGTGATCCAGACGCGCTTGAACCGGCTGACACAGCGGAAGCCATCGCGCAGAGCCTGGTGCACGGGATTAAACAACATGACGAGCGCGTAGCCGCCGCCAAAGCCGAGCAGCGCATACACTCTCGGCAGGCTCGACAGCATGAGGCGCCTTCCCTAACGAATGATTCCGCAGTGCGGGTAAAACGGCCAGTAAACGAACAGCCCGCGCCCCACCAGATTCTCCTCCGGCACCGGCCCCCAGTAACGGCTGTCGTAGCTGTTGTAGCTGTTGTCCCCCATGGCGAAGTAGGAATGAGCCGGTACCACAAAAGACCGTTCGGGGTTGGCCAGAAAATCGCGGCCGAGACCGTACCCTCGATAGGGATACTTGGACCCGATGACCCGCTCGAAGCCAAAGGCGTACTCCCCGGCCGGGCGGCTGTTGATGTAGAGATTCGGCGGCTCAATGCGAAGCGTGTCGCCCGGCAGGCCGGCCAACCGTTTAATATAGAAGGGCTGGCCTGTCTCCAGGTCCCCCTGGATTCCCGCGATATTGTTGGTGCGAAAAACGAAAACGTCGCCCCGATGCGGCTTGACGAAATTATAGGAGAACTTATCGACAAAAACCTGGTCGCCCGTGTCGATGGCGCCGCGCGCGATGATCTCGTTACGGCGGTAGCTCCGGCCGGTAAAAACGTTGAAGAAGGCTCGAAGAGTCTCGGGCGGCGCATAAACCAGGAATGTCTGGTGTTCCAAGACGATGCGCGAAAAGGTGAAGAAGAAGAGAAACTTCTTCGGGGTAACCTGCAGAACCTGGTCGTCCTGCGCGGAAACAACGTCAATGTAATTGCGCCCGCGCGCGACGTAGTCAAAGGCTCGCTGCGCCAGATTCGGTGACGGGCTTTCGCTGGGAT
>DASXIK010000125.1:0-2817 GCA_036498025.1 Chthoniobacterales bacterium | reverse complement strand
GCACGCTGAACACTTGGTTCGCGTTTCTGTCCTCACTCTGGGACCCCCATTGGCACGTTTCGCCTTGCACTGCTTGCAGCGCTTGGGGTCGTTCTTGAAATCCTTGTCGTGAAAGAACAGCTGTTCGCCCGCAGTGAAGATGAATTCGGAACCGCAATCAATACATTTCAATACCTTATCCGTGAATTCCATGGCCGGCTTCCCCGCGGCAGGGAAATGTCCAAATCGGCCATGACCTCTGAATCTGCCGGTCCGTCACCCTGCACGTACGTTGATCTCAAGGGCCCGGGCCGCGTTAGATCTGGGCGGCGAAATTCGTCTTCTCCAAAAAGAAGACTAAAGCGCACCGGTCACGCGCCGGCGCTAAGTTTCTTACTTCGTGAATGCCCGCGCCGGCCGTTTCTTGGATCATCTTTGCGGCGGGGAAAAAACGGGGCGGTCAATTCACGACGGTTTTAGCAACCCTGTTCCCACCGGGCGGCGCATCCGCCGCCCCGATGGAGAACTTGCCATGTCTAAATAACCGGACCATGTCCGGCTTGTTAGTCCTGCTCTTTGCGAGCCTTCTTGCGATTCCGCTTGCGTGCCAAGGCGGCCTTGACGCGGCGCTTTTCACCGGGCTTCAGATAGTAGGAGTGACGCTTCACTTCCTTGATGATGTCCTCCTGCTGCACCTTTCGCTTGAACCGGCGTAGCGCATTCTCGAGCGGCTCGCCTTCCTGAACGCGAACCTCTGCCAAAGAGTTCCCACCTCCAAACCTGCCAATGGGCAACTACCATGATACTGGAAACATTCAAGTTTCGCTAAATCAAACCGCCGATAGAACGCTGGGATCGGTTACCAATGACCCAATTTGCGTCACATTGGTTTTTCCCGGCGTCCCTTTTTCTCTCAACGAAAAATTGTTGAGCTCCGCCTGCCGCAAAAGATCGATTGCTACTTCCGCCGCGCACGCCAGAACGAGCTGACGCTCAGGTACAGAAACACCAGCATCAGCCCGGTCCCCACGAGAAACTTCTCATGATCGGGCCCGTGCAGGTAGCTGGCCCGGGCGCGCCACATCGTCTGCCCGAACACCAGCACAAAGACGAAGAAAAAAAGCCCCGCAACTTCGAGAAAGAGGATGCTTCCCAGGCGGCCGAATGGGCGCAGAAACCCGCCAACCCCGCGCGCCAGGCTGCCCGTCGCCCGCCCCGCCGTTTTACCCGTCCCCCGCACACCGGACGGTGCGCTCACGCCCTCGATGGTCATGGGACGGGCAACCCCAGTCTGGGCATTCCCCACAAGCCGCTGTCCGGCCATGCGCCCTGCAACGCGCATGCCGATCCCCAGTACCCGGCCGATGGTCTGCGGTTTCATTCCCGACTATGATGGTATCAGCGGCGGAACGCGTCGGACGTCATACCTCTCTTTGATCCAGCGCAGTTGCCGTAAGGCCGCGACGGACGTAAGGTATATAAATTCCATGCCGCTCCCAGCGCACCTTCCGCGCCGGTCGCAGCCCGGAGGTACACATCGTGACATCTCGCCTGCGCGAACTCATCCAACAACTGGGAGAGGCCATCCACGAATCGGTCATTGAAAGCGAGCAAATCGCCGGAGTGGTGCAGGACATCCGCAAGCACGGCTTCGACGTGCTCCTCATGCTGGAAGCTACTATTGGCCTCAACGAGGTCTCGGCCAAGGAAGGATCTGACGAGGACGTCCTCGCAGACGATGGCACTTTCACGCAGAACGACCTCAATTTCTTGAAGTCCCTCCGCATCTCGGTTGAGGGAGGCGATGAAGTGGGCGGGGATTCGGATGAGGCGTTGGAGGCCTGAGACGACGCAAGAAAGCGACGCTCAGGAGAAATTTCGGGGCTGCCGCTGAATGACCGCCGCGTTTTTCGCCCGGGCGATTGTGAGCGCTATCGCCGCCGGCCAGGGCATCATGCCGGTTTTCATCGACCTCAACCACACCCACGCCACCAACCCTCTATGGCCCGGCCATGCGCGATTTCATCTGGTGCAGCAGGTCTTTACGCTTCTCCCCGCCGCCGCCATCGAACTGGCCCTGCTCTGGTGCCCGGGTGTGGCGTTCCACGCCCGTTTCTATCTCGCGGCACTTCTGACCGGCACCTCCCTCGCCGGTTTTCTGGTGGCCGTTTGCGCGCGCCCTCTCTACGGGGGTACCCTGCACGACCCCAACGGCATGCGGCCCGTTCGCCTCCGCATCGGTTCCCGGCTCGCGGTCTTCGACTTGAACGTCCCCATTGTGCTGCTTGCGTCGGTATTGCTGCTGACGGCAGTGCTCCTCTACTGGCTCCGTGCCTGAACAGCTCTGCGTCCGGTCGGCGCGCCACTCGCGATCCGGGTAAACTAGAACAAGGACCCTTCCCTCCGGACGCCGCTTTGTCGCAGTCGCTCATCGCTAAATTGAATCCTGAACAACGCGCCGCCGTTGAGGCCACGGAGGGCCCCCTGCTCATCCTGGCCGGGGCGGGCTCAGGCAAGACGCGCGTCATCACCAGCCGCATCGCCTGGCTCATCGAGGAGAAAGGCGTCGCGCCGGATTCGATCCTTGCCGTCACCTTCACCAACAAGGCGGCCAGCGAAATGGCGGAGCGGGTCAACAAACTGCTCGGCCACACCTCCCTCGCCAAGCCGCTGATCGCCACCTTCCATTCACTGTGCGTGCGCATGCTGCGCCGCGACATCGAGGCGCTGAAGGTCAAAGGCGTCGGACTCACGCGTTCGTTCGCCATCTACGACGAGAACGACCAGGCCGCGATCGTCAAGCAGATCATGCGCCGTATGGGGCTCGACATCAAGCAG
>DASXIK010000124.1:0-6508 GCA_036498025.1 Chthoniobacterales bacterium | reverse complement strand
AATCCGGCTGCGAACATCGGCCAACAGCGCATCCGTCCTGACCGGGACGAGGTCGGGATCCGGAAAGTAACGATAGTCGTGAGCCGACTCCTTTGTGCGCATGAGAAACGTCTCGCCGTGATCATCGTTCCATCCGCGCGTTTCCTGGCTGAGGGTCTCGCCCTGCTGCAAGACCGCCACCTGCCGATCCACTTCAAAGGCGAGTGCGCGGCGAACCCCGCTGATGGAGTTCAGGTTCTTGATTTCGATCTTGGCCCCCAATGCCGTCTGCGCTTCCGGCCGGACGGAAACGTTGGCATCGCAACGCAGCTGGCCTTTTTCCATGTCGGCGCTGCTCACCCCGCCATAGATGAGGATTTGCCTGAGCGTCGTCAGAAAAGCAAAGGCTTCCTCCGGCGATTCCATTTCCGGCTCCGTCACAATCTCCATCAGGGGCGTGCCTGCCCGGTTGAAATCGATGCCGGTAGTGTTTTCAAAATGAAAGCTGCGGGCGACATCTTCCTCCAGATGAATGCGCACCAGCGGCACTTCCTTGCCCGGCCTAACGATCCTCTTCTGCACATCCTTTGGATAGGCCAGATCATGCAGCCGCACGCAGCCTCCCAGGCAGAGCGGCCTGTCGTATTGCGAGATCTGGTAATTCTTGGGCATGTCCGGATAGAAATAATTCTTCCGGTCGAACTTCGACGTCGCGCCGATCTCACAGTCGAGCATCAGGCCCGTCAGCATGGTCATGCTCAGGGCCTCGCGATTCATCACCGGGAGAGCGCCCGGCAGGCCAAGGCAGGTGGGGCAGGTACGGGAATTCGGCTCGGCCCCAAATTCCACGGCGCAACCGCAGAACATCTTCGAGCGCGTCCTCAGCTGCACGTGCACTTCCAGCCCGATCGTGGTGAGATATCTCATGGCAGATTTCAGATTGCGTCCATCAGAGCAATCTGAAATGGGAAATCTTAAGTCTGAAATGATTTCAATCTCTTTTCAACGCGTAATCCAGCGCCGCTTGCAGATCAAAGTGTTTCACCTTCTCCACGACCGCCTGATCATTGGCGACATCGCGGATCTTTTCATTTTGCAGAAGATCAAGGAACCGGCCCTGCGCAATGAGGTCGCTGATTTCCTGATCATTCCGCAGGGCCGCGATCTTGGAATCCTCCCCGAGCTCGCGCGCCCCCGGGAAACTGAGAAAGCGTTGCGCGCTTTCTGGATCGGAAAAGACCTTGCCGATCTTGCCCAAGGTATCATAGGCGCTGCCGGGAATGACATCCGCCCTTTTCACCGCGCTCCCGATGCTCCCAAGCTCAAGGGAGTTCTTCATGCGCGCGAGCGAAGCCAGCAGCGGAGTGGATTCGCCCGGCTCGTCGAGCGACCCGTTGCGCAAATCCACTGCGTGCAAGGGGCGCGCCCTTGCCGGGACCGCCCGCGTGGCCGGCCACTGGCGGACCTGGGCATCGGCGACCGAGCCTAACGACCTAACGGTCACAATCGCCAGCCAGACGAGGAACAGGCCAAAGAATAATCCAAGAACAGCGCCAGTCGCCCCGTAGAACGTGCGCACGAGCGCGGACTCATGCTGGCCGGTTCGCTTGAAGAACATGGTGCCAAGCGCGTTGATGGTCCCGTAAACCAAAAGGGCGAGAATTGCCCCGACCACCAGCGAAAGAACGGCATCCGGCATATGCAGGAAAGGACGCGCCAGCGGGGCGAGCAGATCGCTCAGGAAATAAGCCGCGAAATAGGCGGCGATCAGCGCCCCCAGGCGGGCCAGTTGCCGCGCCACTCCCCGGCGCCACCCGCGCAATACTTCAAACAGAATCAGGACACAGCCGAAGGAGATAAACAAGAGCTGCCACAGCGTTGAACCTGTCGAAGCCGGAACGGCCGGAGCTGTGACTGCCGCCAAAAACATCACGTGTCAGTTTCCTGCAAGCTTAACTGTCAGCCCATCCTGTGCCATCGCCTTCTGCCGCAGGGCATGATCACACAGGACCAGGGTGGCCATGGCCTCAACCATGGGAACCGCTCTCGGCAAAACGCAGGGGTCATGGCGCCCCCGAGCCGCCAGTTTCGTTTCCTCTCCGGTCGCGGTCACCGTCTGTTGCTCGAGCGCAATCGTCGCCGTCGGCTTGAAGGCCACGCGAAAATAAATGTCTTCCCCATTACTGATGCCGCCCTGGATGCCGCCGGAACGATTGCTGGAGGTGCGCACGCGGCCCTCGCGCATCTCAAAGGGGTCGTTATGCTCCGAGCCGCGCATCCTGGTAGCACCAAAGCCGGAACCGATCTCGAACCCCTTGGTGGCGGGCAGACTGAGCATGGCCTTGGCCAGGTCGGCCTCCAGCTTGTCGAAGACCGGCTCGCCCAACCCCGCCGGGACATGACGCATGACACACTCGATCATGCCCCCTAACGAATCACCCGCGGCTTTTGTCTGTTCGACCAAGGCGACCATTTTCGCGGCCGCCGCTGCATCCGGACAACGCATCACATTCTGTTCCACCTCTTCCCGGCGCACGCGCGCCCGGTCAACCTGCGCGGAGATCTCGTGCACCTGCACGACGTAGGCCAACGTTTCCAGCGACGGAGCCAGAGATTGCAGCACCTTGCGAGCGATAACTCCCGCGGCCACGCGCCCGATGGTTTCGCGCGCGGAAGCGCGACCGCCCCCCTGCCAGTTGCGAATTCCATATTTTGCCTGGTAGGTGAAATCGGCGTGCGAAGGACGGAAGGTCGTAGCCACTTCGGCGTAGTCGCCGGGCCGCGCATCTTTGTTCCGGACGAGAAGCGCGATGGGCGTGCCCAGCGTTTTCTCTTCAAACACGCCCGAAAGAATCTCGCAAAGATCCTCTTCCTGTCGTTGGGTGGTGATGCGGCTTTGTCCCGGGCGCCGCCGATCCAGCTCCGCCTGGATCTCGGCCACGGTGATGCCGACGTTCGGCGGGCATCCGTCGATGACCACCCCGATCCCGCCGCCGTGCGATTCGCCGAAGGTGGTGATGCGAAACAGTTGACCGAAGGTGTTGCCCATGAAGTGGGGGATTTTAGACGCCGCCGCGCTCAACCACAACGGGCAAAGTCGCTTCCTGTAGCCGCCCCGCTCTGTCGGGGCGTTTCTCCCGGCACGGCGACAGAGCGCCATGGCTAAAGCGACCAATCGATCTAAATCGCTTCGAAGGCGAACTGCAGATCGTCGACGAGATCACGCACATCCTCCACACCGACCGACAGCCTAACGAGCGAGTCGGTAATGCCGAGGGCTTCGCGCTGCTCCGGCGGCACCGAGGCATGGGTCATGAGCGCAGGATGATTGATCAGGCTTTCCACTCCGCCGAGGCTCTCGGCCAGGGCAAACAGATGCGTGTTTTCCAGAAAACGGCGCGTTCCCGCCAGATCGGTGTCGAGCACGATGGTCACCATGCCGCCGAACCCGCGCATCTGCGTGCGCGCGAGATCGTGGTGCGGATGCGATTTCAATCCCGGGTAACGAACCTCTTTCACCCCGGATTGTTCTTCCAGCCAGCGCGCAATCTCCAGGGCGTTGGCGCAATGCCGCTCCATCCGCAGGGCCAGCGTCTTCAGACTGCGCAGAGCCAGGAAGCTGTCGAACGGGCCGGCAATAGCCCCGACGGAATTTTGCAGGAATGCCATGCGCTCGGCCAGGTCCTTGTTCTCCCCCACCACGGCGACCCCGCCCACCATGTCGGAATGCCCGTTCAAGTATTTCGTGGCTGAGTGAATCACGAGATCGAACCCAAACTCAATCGGGCGCTGAATCCACGGGCTGGCAAAAGTATTATCGGAAACCGAAATCAGTTTCTTCTCGCGCGCGATCTTCGCGATGGCCTCGAGGTCGATGATCTTGAGCAGCGGATTACTCGGCGTCTCCACCCAGACCATGCGCGTGTTCTTTTTGAGGCTGCGCGTCAAAGCTGTCGGATCGGTCAGATCGACGTAGGTAAAATCGAGACGAGCGGAGCGACGGCGCACTTTTTCAAACAGACGAAAGGTCCCGCCGTAGAGATCGTCGCTCACCACCACGTGAGAGCCGCTGTCGAGGAGATCCAGCGTGGTCGACATGGCCGCCAGTCCGGAGGCAAAAGCCCAGCCGCGCGTGCCGCCTTCCAGATCGGCGATGCAACGCTCGTAGGCCAAACGCGTCGGATTAATGGAACGCGCGTAATCGTAGCCCTTGTGCTTGCCAGGACTCTCCTGGACGTAGGTGGACGTCGCGTAAATCGGCGTCATGATCGCGCCGGTCGATGGATCGGGTTCCTGTCCGGCATGGATCGCCCGGGTGGCAAATTCGTGCTGTCTCTTCATAACAAATGCATTTTAACCGCGGATTGCGCGGATATCGCGGATTAAATTAAAGACAAAACACGTCCCATTCCTCTGCCGGCTTATCCGTGTCATCCGCGCCGTGCCCGCAGTGCTACAGCGTTGCAGGCGGGTAATTCGCGGTTGAAATTCAATTGTATTCGCGGGTCGGCGGCACCGTGGCTTTGGGCATGTTCAGCCGCAGGTAGGAAAGAAGGTCCGTGCGGGTGATCAGCCCGAGAAACAGATCGCCATCCATGACGATGGCCACACGGCCCCGGCCGAAAACTTCCAGCAAATCATTAATTTTAGCCGAGGGCGGCAGTGTTTCCAGACGATCAGTCATGGCGCTCTTGACCGCGTCATTAAATTGCGTGGAATCGCGGTGCACCTTCACGAGCACATCCGATTCATCGATGATGCCGACGGCTTTGCCGGTTTCATCGACCACCGGCACCTGGGAAACATCGGCCGTGCGCATCCGTTTGAAAGCCGTGAGCAGGGTATCGGACGGCCCCACGGAGATGACTTCGCCTTTTTCGTAACGATGGGAAATCAGGTCGCTCAGATCGCCGTGCGGCGGGCGATGGATGAAACCCTGTTCGGCCATCCAAAAATCGTTGTACATCTTGGAGAGATACTTGTTGCCGCTGTCGCAAATAAAAGTGACCACTCGTTTGCGGGTCGTCTGCGCTCGGCAGTAGCGCAGCGCCGCCGCCACCAGCGTGCCCGTGGAAGAGCCTCCGAGAATGCCTTCCTGGCGCAAAAGCTCACGCGCCGTGGCAAAACTTTCCTCGTCATCAATCTCGTAAGCGTCCGTCACCATCGACATGTCGGCAATATCGGGAATGAAATCCTCCCCGATGCCTTCCACCGCCCAGCTGCCGGAGGGCACGATCTCGCCCGTCTTGACGTACTCATAAAGAATCGATCCGGTTGGGTCCGCCAGGATCATCTCAATTCCTGCCGGTTTCACTCGGGAAAAGAAACGGCCCAAACCTGTGAGAGTGCCGCCCGACCCGACCCCGCAAACCACGGCATCGACATCGTGCCGCATCTGTTCCCAAATTTCGGGACCGGTGGACCGCTCATGCGCCTCCGGGTTGGCGGGATTCCCGAATTGGTTCACGTAGAATGCACCCGGAATCTCTTCGGCCAGGCGCGCCGCCACATCCTGGTAATATTCCGGATGCCCGCGGGTGACGTCCGAGCGGACGATCTTCACTTCGGCGCCAAGCGCGCGCACGTGATAAATTTTTTCCTGCGACATCTTGTCGGGAATAACGAGCAGCACGCGGTACCCTTTCGCTCCCGCCACAAGGGCAAGGCCGAGACCGGTGTTCCCGGCAGTGGCTTCAATGACCGTGCCACCGGGTTTTAATTTTCCGTCGCGTTCCGCCGCCTCGATCATGCCCAGGGCCACACGATCCTTAATGGAGCCGGTCGGGTTCTGGTTCTCCAGCTTCACAAAAAGCTGGCAGGGCCCCGTGTCCAGGCGTGTGATTTCCACCAGCGGCGTATCGCCGATGAGCGACAGAATGGCCGGCGGTTTTTTCTGGGCGGCGGGGGGGACAGGAGCGATCTCAATCATGGGCAGTTCATATTACCAATGCGAATCGAATAATCCATGCCGTCTTTGTGGTTATGCGAAAAAATTAGCACCGGTCGTGCCGTGGACTGCGCAGTTTTACGGCGCCACCGGCCCTTCGTTGTACTACCACTTGGATTTGCTGTCTTCCAGAAATTGCTGGAGCACGGGGAAGCGAACTTCTCCGTAATTGAGCGCGTAACGAAGATCTCCCCCTTGATAAACCCAGGTGGTGTGAATCCACGAGAGAGGCAGCCCGGCAAACTGCGTGATTTTATTGCCTTTCCGCGGTCCCGGGTCGGCCAGAATGGTCACATTGGGCTGATCCGCGATCTCAAACTTCTTGAGCATGGCCGCGCCGTCCTCGCCGCCGTTCCAAATGGAGACGAAATAGAATTTCACCTGCGGATTCTCCTTCACCATCTTCAACCAGCCGCCGCTCTTGAGCTCGGAAAGGCAATTGGAGCACCATGGCGCCCAGAGATGGACCACGCTCAGGTCAGGCGATTTGATTGCTTCGACAACTTTCTGCTCGGCCGGAGACGGCTCAGCGCGGAGCGAAAGTGACGAGAGAAAAATGGCGAGGACCGACAGACGCAAGAT
>DASXIK010000123.1:0-1756 GCA_036498025.1 Chthoniobacterales bacterium | reverse complement strand
CGTTTCCGGCGCGCTCGGGGGTGTCCTGCTCGCCTACGGCTTGATTCCTCTCCTGGTGCGCTGGCTTCCGGAATACTCGTTCCCGCACGAAGTCGTCATGAGCGTGAATCTGCCGGTTCTGGCGTTCGCGGTGGCGCTCGCGATCGTTACGGGCGTGCTATTCGGACTTGCTCCGGCGTTCGAAATGTCCCGCCCCGAACTCGGACAGCTCATGCAATCCGGCTCCCGCCGCACCACGGAAGGCGGGAGAGCGAAGACCACTCATCGCCTTCTCGTCGCCGGCCAGATCGCCCTCACGCTGCTGCTGCTCACTTCCGCCGGCGCGGCGATGAACGGATTCCTGCGCCTGGTCAACGCCGAACTCGGCTACGATCCGCACAACACAATGTCCGTCGGGATTCCCGTCCATCAGAACTCGCATATCGGTTGGGAGGACCGGGCCAACTATTTCGACCGGTTGCTGAAACGTATCTCCGCCATGCCCGAGGTCGTCGCCGCCGGAATCTCGTCGAACGCAACACCGCCCGACAACGGCTGGGAAGTCCCATTTGAGATTTTTGGCCGGCCGTCCGGCCAGCAGGAGCGTCTGCGCGCCAACTTCATCAGCCCCGAGTACTTCTCGGTCCTGCACATCCCTCTCGTGCGGGGACGCTTGATGGACCAGTCCGAAGTCGCGCGTGGCGCGCGCCTGGTTGTCATCAATCAAACCATGGCTAGCCAATATTGGCCAACCGGCGGTGCTCTCGGCCAGCAGGTGCGGATTCCCGACCTCAAAGCCGAGCCTCCTTTCCGACAAGCGGTGAAGGACAGCGACAAATGGATGCAGGTGATCGGCATCGTAGCCGACGCCCGCGACGACGGTTTGCGCAAGCCCGTGAAACCGGCGATTTATCTGCCTTACACAGTCCAAATGTGGATGTCCACGCAAATCCTGGTCCGCACGCGATCGGTGCCGCTGGCGGCTCTGAATCGCGTGCGCGCCGAGGTGAAAGCTGTCGATCCCGATCAGCAGGTATTCGGTCAGACGCGCGACCTGGAGCAGTGGATTCAAAACCAGGAAGAATACTCTTTTGGACGCTTGGTGGCCGCACTCTTCTCGGGATTCTCGCTGCTTGCGCTCGCGCTCGCCGCGGCCGGACTGTTCAGCGTCGTTTCCTACAGCGTCGCGCAAAGGACCAATGAGTTCGGCATTCGGATGGCGCTGGGAGCCACGCGCGGGAGCGTGGTGAACCTTGTTCTCGCATCTACCGGAACGCATGTGCTCGGTGGTGTTGTGTGCGGCGTCGTCCTTAGCCTCCTCTCAAGCCGGCTGCTGTCGAAGTGGGCCGAGGGCAGCGTCCAGAATCCGCTGATTTTCACGGCCGTCACTTTGGTGCTGATGATAACGGCGGCTTTGGCGGCCTTTATCCCCGCGCGCCGGGCGTCCTCGGTCGATCCTATGGCCGCACTGAGATACGAATAGCTTCCGAGGAACGCGTGTTCTCGCGAAGTGTCTCGCCCAATCAGTTGGCCGTAAAATCTTCTGGGCTGAAACTGGCCAGAAACGTTGTGGGAGATCAGTTCCGTGAGGTCCCGATCCCAACAGGATAGGGCCGATAAACGAGGCGAAGAGTTGTTTTTTGGAATGATGGTCTACGGATGGGTGCGGCCTTTCCACAGGCCTCCTCGGCCTTGGGCGTGGGCGATGGCGGAGTG
Source organism: Chthoniobacterales bacterium (assembly GCA_036498025.1). Lineage (GTDB taxonomy): Bacteria > Verrucomicrobiota > Verrucomicrobiia > Chthoniobacterales > UBA10450 > JBBRDU01. The sequence continues at coordinate 61 of DASXIK010000123.1, read as the reverse complement.
GATAGTGGCTACCAGGTAGAAGAGGGCGATGGCGGGGAGGAGGGGGGCCCAGAACCAGTGG
>DASXIK010000122.1:0-9332 GCA_036498025.1 Chthoniobacterales bacterium | reverse complement strand
TACCGTTACCATCCCGCTTACGAATATTACCAGTGGACAGAACATCCAGGTGATGCTGAATGGGGTAAACGGCTTCTCCAACGTTATCATCCCAATGGGTGTGCTGGTCGGTGATACCAACGGCGATGGCACGGTCAATTCGGCTGACATCGGCCAGACCAAAGCGCAATCGGGCAATGCGGTGACCGCTTCCAACTTCCGCGAAGACATCAACGTCGACGGCACCATCAACGCCAGCGATGTCGGCCTCGTGAAATCCAAATCGGGCACCGCCTTGCCGTAATCGCGGTTTCGCTGGGCACGAGCCGATCGTGACCGCCGCCATTTGAGTTCGGTGATGCGATAAATCTCCGGACTCATTTTGGCGGCGGCCAGCAAAGCATCATTGCGCATGAAGGCGTCGATGTGGGTGTGGACCAGGAAACGATGGTGTCGAACGACTACAAGCCGGGAGAAAACAAGTTCACCGGCAAGATCGTGAGCGTGACAGTTGACACGAAGCCTTCAAACCTGAGCGCGGCCGACGACAAAGCCGTGAAAGACGCGGAAGAAGTCGCGGCCACCATCGAAGACTAAATCCTCCAATGTGGGAGAGGCCTCAGCGCCGCGACCTCCTAGTCGAAGCTCCAAGGCTCAAGCACCCACCTCCAGAGAATATTTCAATCACCAAATTCCAAGATTGTCGGCCGCACAATTTTGAATATTGAATGTTGGAGCTTCTCTGGAGCCCGCCGTGGCGGGCTCGTCCGCTGGCAAGCTTGTTCGCCTCTGGACGAACTCGCCGTGGCGAGGAGGTTGCCCGCCTGCATCGCTATGCGAAGTATTGCGGGCAGGGAATTTGGGAGCTTCCCCAGGAATCGATGGCATCACCTACGGCAAAAATCTTCGTCCTCGCCGACACGCACAACCGTTTGCCAGAAAAGGTGAGCGCCATGGCGGCGGAGGCGGACGAAATCTGGCACCTCGGGGACGTTTGCGCGGAAAGGATTCTGGATGAACTGCGCGCTCTCGGCCCGCCGGTTACGCTGGTGCGGGGAAATTGCGACAGCCAGATGGAATGGCCGCTGGTGGTGGACCTCGAGCGCGGCGGCCTGAAATTTCGGCTCCAACACATTCCGCCGGAACGTCCGCCGGAGAACATTGACGTGGTCTTGCACGGCCATACGCACGTTCCGCGTAATGAACGACTGAGAGGCGTCCTCTTCTTGAATCCGGGATGTGTGACCCGCCCAAACCAGGGCGCGGCGGCCAGCGTCGCCTGGCTGGAGTTGCATGGGGGCAAGCTCAACTGGCGTCCCGTGGGGATCCGGTAATTCACTCGGCGCGCAGCGCGATGATGGGATCGACCTGGGTGGCGCGGCGGGCCGGCAGAATGCAGGCGAGCAAAGCCACGAGGGCGAGAGAAACAACCGCCACCGCAAAGGCCGGCAGATCAAGCGTGCCCACTCCATAGAGCACACTCGTTAGGGCGCGGCTCGCCGCGGCTGCCCCGGCGAGGCCGAGGGCGAGGCCGACAGCAATGAGGAACATGCCCTGCCCGAGGACGAGGCGGAAAACATCCGCGCGGGCTGCCCCCAGCGCCATGCGGATGCCGAGTTCGCGCATCCGCTGGGCCACGTTCAACGCCATCACGCCATAGAGTCCCACACTGGCCAGCACCAGGGCCAGCGAGGCAAAAGTAGCGAGCAGCACCATGAGCAGGCGGCGGGTGGCCAGACTGGCGGCCACATTTTTTTCCATCGTCGAAATCACGCCCACCGGTTGATCGGGGTCGATGGCCTCGATGGCGCGTTTAACCGCGCCGACGAAGGCGAGCGGGTCACCGGAGGAAACGCGGATGAGTAGACTATTCTGCTCCTGCGCATATTGCGGTTCGTAAAAATACATCTGCACAAAGTTCAGCTTTTCGACGTTATTCTCCCCCGGCGCTTCATTGCGTGTCCGCGGCACCACCCCCACCACGGTCAAAGGCGGCGGCGGCGGATCCTTTTTCAGTGTCTGATTATCGTCAATCTTCTGGCCGATCGGATCTTTGCCCGGGAAATAACGACGCACGAAACTTTCGTCGATAATGACCGAGCGCGGCTGGCCGGCGACATCCTGTGGGCCGAAGCCGCGGCCGCGCACGATCGGCATCCCCATAACGCGGAAGTAGTCGGCCGACACGATATTCACTTCCGCGGACGGCTCTTTGCCCGGAGGAGGCGTGGGGGTGCCGGTCAAATGAAAGTAGCTGTCCCACTCGGTGTCATCGAAAGGGACATTTACGCCGGTTGCCGCGGCGGAGACACCGGGAATGGCGCGGACCTTCTCGAGGAGTTGGGCATTGAACGCCGTCACTTTTTCGTCCTTATCGTAGCGCGCCTTCGGCAGCGAGATCTGCAGCGAGAGAATGTTCGACGGGTCAAAGCCGAGCGGCGCCCGCTGCGCGTGCCAGAAGCTTTGCAACGTCAGGCCCGCCGCGGCCAGCAAAACCAGAGCGAGAGCCACCTGACTAACGACCAGCATGGATCGGGCACGCTGCCGGTGTAACCCTCCGCTGCTCCCGCGTTCGCCTCCTTCATGCAGGTCAAGAGAGAGAGAGGCCTGCCGCGAAATGCGCAACGCCGGCCAAAGTCCGACCACGAGACCAGCGATGACCGCGATGCCGGTGGTGAAGGCGAGCGCCACCCAGTCGATTCGCGTTTCCTGAAAACGCGGAACGGTCGCGGGCGTGAGCGCAAGAATGGCGTCGAGGCTCCAGAGCGAGAAGAGAACGCCAGCGACAGCGCCCAGAAAAACCAGAAGACTGCTTTCCATCATGAGCTGCCGGACTAACTGCCAGCGACTGGCGCCGAGGGCGGCGCGCACGGCCAGCTCCCGGCTGCGCGCGAGCGCTCGGGACAGTTGCAGATTGGCCACATTCGCGCAGGCGATCAGCAGAACGCATCCGGTGGCGGCGAAAAGAAGCCAGACCCCCTGGCGATAATCGGCCACGGCCGATTCCAGCAGAATGCGCGCGTTGACGCGCCGGCCGGCATCGTCGTCGGGATAGCGGCGCTCCAATTCCATGGCAATATTGTTGAGGTCGGCGCGCGCCTGTTCGAGGGTGACGCCCGGCTTCAACCTTCCCAGGGCTGAAAATCCGGGGTGATTGCCCCGGAGCAAAACTCCCTCTTCGGCACGCACCTCATCGAGGGGCAGATAAATTTCGCAAAGACGGGGCAGACGGATGATCGCCGGCAGGACTCCGATGATTTCCCGCGAGACCCCGTCGATCAAAACCTTTTGGCCAATGGCGGCGGGCGATCCGCCGAAGCGCCGGTGCCACAGCGCGTCGGTGATGAGCGCAACCTTGTTGCTGTTAGGCAAATCATCCGCCTCCATGAAGTCTCGGCCGAATTTAGGGCCGACGCCAAGGATGCCGAAGTAGTTCGCAGAAACCCGGCCGCAACCGATCCGCTCGGGTGCGCTCTCGCCCGTCGTGCCGGGCACGTTGACGGCGCCGCGCCGGAATAAGGCGAGATCGGTGAAGCCGCGCTGAGCGGCGCGCCAGTCGAGGTAATTGGGGTAACTGACCGAGCCAGACTCAAAGACATCCGAGCGCTCGCGCAGCAGAACCAGCTGTTCCGAATGCGGATAGGGCAAGGGACGCAGGAGCAGCGCGTTGACCACGCTGAAGATGGCGGTGTTAGCCCCGATCCCGAGTGCCAGAGTCAGCGCGGCAATGGCGGTAAAGCCCGGGTTTTTGCCAAGAAGCCGCGCAGCATGCCTGAGTTCTCCGAAAAAATTAGGCATCAGTTATCCTTCACGCAGCGCCGTCATGGGATCGATTCCGCTGGCGCGGCGCGCCGGCAACCAGCAGGCGAGAAACGCAACCATGGCCAGGACAACAGAAACAAGAAAAAGCGTCGAGAGATCGGTCGCGCTGATGCCATAAAGCAGCCCACTGAGCAATCGGTTGAGCCCGAAGGTGAGAAGTAATCCCGCCGCGACGCCGAGCGCGACCAGCTTCATCCCTTGTCCGACAATTAAACGCAGGACATGCCCGCGCTGGGCGCCGAGGGCAAGACGAATTCCGATCTCCTGCGTGCGTTGCGTCACGGAATAACTCAGGACGCCGAAAATTCCGGCGGCCGCGAGCAAGAGCGCAACCGCTGAAAACAAGCCGACGAGGAGCGCATTGAAACGCGGCTGGGCCACGGTCGAGGCGACGTATTCTTCGAGGAGGCGCGGGCGATAAAGCGGAACATCTTTGTCGAGGTCGGCGATGATGCTGTGCAGGCTGGGCAGAATACTCTGTGGGCTGATATTGGTCCGAACGAGCAAAGTCGCGCCCTGAATGGCAAATTGCTGGTGGGGACAGTAGACCTGCGGCTTGGCCGAGTTCGTCAGCTTGATCAGTTTCGCGTCGCCCACGACGCCCACGATTTCGCGCACCGGTGGTTTCCCCTCGATTGCGCCCCCTGGGGTGATGCGTTTTCCGATGGGATCTTCCCCAGGAAAAAATTGACGCACAAAAGCTTCGTTCACGACCACGACTTTCGGAGAGTCAGCGGTGTCTCGATCGGTGAAGCCGCGTCCCTGGATGATGGGCATGCCCAGAGTTTTAAAGTAGTCAGGCGTGACAGCGTTGGCCTGTGAGGTTTCGCGTTGAGCTTCGGGCAAGGGACGTTCCTCGACATTGACGTCGAAAGAGATGTCGCTGCCGCTGAGTGGAATCCACCATGCGACCGCCGCCGACGAAACGCCCGGCAACTGCTTTACGCGCTCCATCAATTGCCGGACGAACTCGGCCGCCTGCTGCGACTTTCCGTAACGGGAATCGGGAAGAGTGAAACGTGCGGTCATCACGCCTTTGGGATTGAATCCGGGGGAAGCCTGACGCAGCCGGAGAAAACTGCGGCCCAGCAAGCCAGCGCCCGACAGCAAAACGAGGGCGAGCGCAATTTCGACGACGACGAGAATACCGCGCAGCCGAACACCGTGACCGCTTTCACTTGACCCGCGGCTGCTGTCATTCAGCGAACCTGCGAGATTTGGATGCGAAGCCCGCCACGCCGGCATCAATCCAGCCAGGCATCCGACCAGAATAGAAATCGCAGCCGTGAAAAGAAGGACAAGCACATCCGGTGAAATTTCCGCGGCACGCGGAATCCCGCCAGGAAGGAGACGACTGAGCGACTCCACTCCCCAGACGGAGAAAAGCAGGCCGATGATTCCTCCAACAAGGCCAAGAAGAACGCTCTCGGTGAGCAACTGCCTAACGATATCGCCGCGGCCAGCTCCGAGGGCAGTGCGGATGCTGATTTCCTTTTGACGCGCGACGGAGCGGGCCAGGAGCAGGTTCGCCACATTAACGCAGGCAACGAGAAGAACGCAGGCGGCGGTGGCGAGAAGCATGATGAGAGCGGGCCGGACTTCTCCCACCATGGCCTGCAATAACGGAACCGCCCTGACTCCGTCGTGGGCATCGGAGTCTGGATATTGCCGGGAGAGCGCCGACATGATTTGATCCAGATTGGCCTGGGCTTGAGAGAGCGTCACCCCGGGCTTCACCCGTCCGACGCATTTCAGGAAACTGTTACTCCGCTCTTCAGTCATGGCCGGGTCCGCACCGACGCGCTGGCGCAGTTCGGCGATGGTCGTCCAGAATTCGGGTGAATTGCTTTCGAGCGGAAAGGTAAAATGCGCAGGCATGACGCCAACCACTTGATGGGGAATGCCGTTGAGATTGATCGTCTGGTTGAGCACTCCGTGGTCGCCGCCAAATCGCGTTTGCCAGAGCTCGTAACTGAGGATGGCCACGTGATTCCCCGGCTCGTCTTCCTTCGGCAGGAATGTTCGGCCGAGGAGCGGTTGGACGCCCAGGATGTTGAAAAGATTATGGGAAGTGGCCAGGCCCTGCAGGTGAATGGCCTCTTGTCCGTCCGTCAGGGTAGAAGGAGATCCGACGTAAGCGGCGAGTCCGGAGAAGACCTGATTCTGCGCACGCCAATCTTCAAAATTTGGATATGAAATACTGTCGAAGACAGCATTCGCGCCGGCCCGGGTATCGTAACTTCCCAGACTAACGAGTTGCTCCTGCGCCGCGTAGGGTAACGGTCGAAGCAGGACGGCGTTGACCACGCTGAAGATGGCGGTGTTGGCCCCGATCCCCAGTGCGAGAGTGAGCGCGGCCACGGCGGTGAAGCCCGGCTGTTTGCCCAGCAGGCGCGCGGCATAGCGCAGCTCCCTGAAAAAATCTGTCATGTCGTTAGGCCCAGCGCCCTTGCCGCCATGAGATGGAGGCGGTTTACGCTGACCATCAGCCTGGCCGGTTAGCGCCGCTTTGCGCGGTGGTGGCCGTGATGCTGGTGGACGGCAGGAGCCCGGCAGCCGGGATGTTGACCGGTTGGTCGGCGAACTGCCAGATGGAGGCGACCGCGCTCAGGATGAAGAAGGCGTAAAGCACGACTTCAAGAAGGGTGCGGCCCTTTTCTTCCGAGCGAACAAGCAGAGCGTAGGTGGATTCGTTTGGTTTCATAACGCCACCCCCTTATGCAATCGCTGTGCCACCGAAAATTTTACAGGCGTAACCAATTCATTGTAAATCGATTAGATTAGTAATCGACAAAAGCAGACGGACGCGAAATGTTCCGGCGCCGGGAACATTCAGTTCCGCTTCTGGGACGAGTACAGCCGCGTTCGTTGGAGGTTAGTTGCCTCAATCTTCAGACGAAACCGGCGCGAAATTATTTCGCTGTTTCTTTCGGCTTCCTGCCGAACAATCTGCGTTTCGGCTTGGGCTCTTCTGCCGGGGCCGGCTCGGCCTTGAGCTCTTCCGCCGCAGGTGGAACTTCCTTCTGCGGTTTTTCGCTCTTTTCTTCGACCGGTTTTTCTTCTGTCACCGGCGCGGCATCGACCCATTCGAGAAAGGCGATGGAGGCGGAGTCGCTTTTGCGCTGGCCCAGCCGGATGATCCGGGTGTAACCACCCTTCCGACTGGCGGAGCGCGGCGCGATATTGTCGAACAACTTTTTCACCGCGTTTTTCTGGCGCAGCACAGCCAGGGCGGTACGGCGCGCATGCAGCGAGCCGTTCTTGCCCAGGGTCACCATTTTCTCGGCGAGCGGTCGCACGGCCTTGGCTTTGGCCAGGGTGGTTTTGATGCGCTCGTGTTCGATTAAACTGCAGACCTGGTTAGCCAGCAGCGCTTTGCGGTGCTCGGCCGTGCGGCCGAGTTTGACGGTTTTCTTTTGATGCCTCATTGGCGGCGAAGGGATGGTTGTTTGGAAACGCGATCAGTGTTCCACGGCCGCGCCATTGGCTCCGGCGCCGTCGAGGCCGGCCGGCATATCGACCAGACCGGGATCGAATTTCATGCCCAGGCCGAGGCCGAGCTGTTGCAGCTTGTCCTTGATTTCGTTCAGCGATTTCTTGCCGAAGTTGCGGTACTTGAGCATTTCCGCCTCGGTCTTCTGCGCCAGTTGACCCACGGTGGTGATGTTGGCGTTGTTCAAACAGTTGGCCGCGCGCACGCTCAATTCGATCTCGTTCACGCTCATGTTGAGGAGCTTCTTCAGCTTCATGTTCTCCTCGCTCACGCCGGCGGGCGTTTCGTCGAACTCGATGACGTCTTCGTTGAAGTTCACGAAAACGTCGAGGTGATGGCGCAGGATGGCTGAGCCCTGCAGGAGGGCATCGTCCGGCGTCAACCGTCCGTCGGTCCAGACTTCGAGGATAAGCTTGTCATAATCGGTGCGCTGGCCCACGCGGGTGTTTTCCACGGCGTACTTCACGCGCGTGACCGGTGAAAAAATGGAGTCGATGGGAATGAGCCCGATCGGCTGATCGGTCCGCTTGTTTTCTTCGCCGGTGGCGAAACCGCGGCCGACGCGCACTTCCAGCTCGGCGTCGAACTTATGTTTCTTGTCCAGCGTGCAGATGATCTGCTTGGGGTTCAACACTTCATACCCCTGGGTGACGTGAATGTCTCCGGCGGTTACTTCGCCTTCCTTGTTCACGGTTAGCGCGAGCTTGCGGGACTCGTGATCTTCCGCTTTGAACTTCACCTTCTTAAGGTTGAGCACGATATCGGTTACGTCCTCGACCACGCCCGGGAGAGTGGCGAACTCGTGCTGCGCCCCGGTGATTTTGACCGCGGTGATGGCGGCCCCTTCCAGGGAGGAGAGGAGAACGCGGCGAAGGGAGTTGCCCACGGTGTGGCCGTAACCGGCTTCAAAGGGCTCGGCGACAAACTTGGCGTAGGTTTCTGTGGATGAGCTCTCATCTTTGGTGAGAGTCTTGGGCATTTCAAAACGACCGTAACGAACTGGCATAATTTAAAAACCGGAGAACGAAAGGCGAAGCCGGAGGTAAAAATCCGAAATCTGAAATCCGAAATCCGAAATATTCTAAGCACCGGGTTACCCCTGGCGAGTGCGGCTTCGCGTCAGGCGACGGAAGACCCAGGGACCAACGGCGCAAGTTCAAAAAACTCGCTGCGAGCCGGAAATGAACACGCAAAGCCGCCCCTTGGCAAGTCGATTTCAACGGCCGTCCGGCGACTTGACGGGGAAGGCAAAGGTCGAGGAGGGCGAGGCTGCCGGTGACCCTGCCGGGGTGGCCGCCTCCGTGGGGCTGGGGCTTGCCGTGGCCGTCGCTGTCGGGGTCGCGGTCGGCGTGGGAGTCGGCGTCGGAATGACGTTTTCCCAATGATGCAGCGGGCCGCCGGTGCCGCCTATTTCGTCGAGCAATGCCTGGCAACGGGTCGCGATTTTGTCCAGGTCGGGAGGTCCGAAGGGTGTCTCGGCTGTCCCCGGGAAGACCAGGTAGGTGACTTTCAGATCGCTGACCGGCCGGTTATAGGGGGTAGCCAGGTTGTTTATCTCCTTGGCGATGCGCAGGGAAGCTTCACCGACTTTGTCGTTAGGCCCAATATCGCCCACCAGCGCCGGATAAATGCCGTCCCCGAAAATGACCACGGCGTAGTCACCCACTTTTGGTCCATCCTTGGCGCGGGCGAAAGCGCTCGGGACCACGATGTAGGGATCGGTCGCTCCGATGAGGTAACTGAATTTCTGGAGTGAACCGACCTCCTCGCGCACCTGTTTGATGCCGCTGCTGAGATCGCGTTTTCTTTCGGCCGTGGTGGTCTTGAGGGCAAATTCGTCCTCATAGCGTTTCAGTCTTTCTTCGGTGGGCGCAAGATAGGGATTAATCGCGGGAGTTTTTTTGTTCCAGCGATAGCTGGTGAACGGCTTGAAGTTCGTGCTCACCCCGTGCCCGCCGGGAACGCGATCGCCGTCCGATCCGTCGGCATCCACATCCATGTCCGCCTGCAGCAGGAAGGCCTTACGATGCGTCTGCGG
>DASXIK010000121.1:0-2623 GCA_036498025.1 Chthoniobacterales bacterium | reverse complement strand
TGTTGGGGCAGCGGCGCGTCTGCTTGCCCGTCGATAGAGATGTCGGCGGAAGGCTCCACGCCGATGGCTTCGGTCAATTCGACGCGAGCCACTTTTTGATCGCCATCCGCCGACTCGCGATCGAAGACGGCTTGTGATGTTTCGGCGCGGGCGTTGAGAACGTCGGGAAGTGTAGCCCTGCCATTCTTCAGACGAGCTTCCGCAGCGTCCTGCGTGGTTTGCGCGGTCTTGAGGGTTTCTTCAGCGGCTTGCAATCGCTCCTGCGCAGTGAGGAGTTTGTAATACGCCGTGGTCACCCGGAACGCGACATCCTGATTCGTCTGTATGAAACGGGCTCCGGCTGCAATGGTTTCAGCCGTTGCCGCGTCCACTCGCGCCTTGCGAGCGCCAGAGTCAAACAATAGGTATTGCAAGGTGACCCCCGGCTGTACCAGACCGGCCTCCACGGTGGTGTATCCGAGTGTCGCGAGCGGTTTTGGAAAGGGATTGATGATTCGTTCTCCAGCGAAGGTCGCGACAGCGGCGAGTATAGGGTAATAAGCGCTGCGCCGGATTCCCAACTCGTCGGCCTTTTGCTTCGCGCGCTCCCATGCGATACGGGTTGCAGGATTGTTGTGCTCGGCGATATCGATCAACTCAGCCAAGGTATAGGCGTGGCGTGGATCGACGGTCGCCTGGGTCTGCGGCGGAATGGATCGAGCGGCGCAATCGGCCGCCGTTTGTGGGCTGGAAACCTCACCGGCACATTGCGCCATCGCCGGGGAAGCAGTCAAGCAGAAAGATAGAAAGAGGCTGAAGCGCCAGTCACTTTGCATGTTTGCTAACGCGAATCTCAACCTTTTTTCTGCTCCATGCTCTCCAGGCGAACGTGGCCGGTGGCTGAAAAAACTGCTAAGAGCTAAACCTACCATAATCGTGGCCGGACCGAATTTTGAGTGGACCCGGGGCACCCCCCGTGCTAACGCGCCGTGGCTGGCCTCTTTCGTCGCCGGTTAAGGGATGCGGACACCCCAATAATCCCCGCCCTTACGAGCCGGGGCTATGAGGTGCGGTCGAATGGAGCGGATCACCCCGTCCTGTCAGGGCGGGGATTCTAAGCCTTGACGTACTTGTTGAACCAGTCAATGGTACGCTGCCAGGCCAAGTCGGCCGCGGCCTTGTTATAGCGCTCCGGCGTAGCATCGCAATTGAACCCGTGGACTGCATTCGGATAGATATAGCCTTCGTGGGGTACGTTCGCTGCGGTCAGCGCCATGTCGTAATCGGGCCATGTCGCCGCCAGCCGCGTGTCGAGCGCCCCATGATGAACCAGAATCGACGCCTTAATCTTGGGGATCTGATCTTTGGCCGGCACGGCGCCATAGAAAGGCGCAGCGGCTGCGATATCGGGTCCCAGACGGACCGCCAGAGTATTGGCGATGCCGCCTCCGTAGCAGAAACCGGTCGCGCCGATCTTTCCCGTGCAGTCGGAGCGCGACTTCAGCCACATCGCCGACGCCACCATGTCCTCGGTCATCTTATTGCGGTCGACTTTGCCGAACATCTGGCCACCCTTGTAGTCGTCACCGGGGAAGCCTCCCAGGGAGGTGAGGCCATCGGGCGCGAACGCCATAAAGTTGGCCAGGGCAAATCGCCGCGCGATGTCCTCTATATGAGGATTCAAACCCCGATTCTCATGGACCACGATGATGCCGGCCAATTTCGCCGGTTTCTCGTCGCGGGTGTCGGCGCTGGCGGGACGGACCAGGTATCCTTTAATGCTTCCATTGCCTTGCGGCGATTGGACGGTTTCGTAGGATGCCTTGATGCGGTCGTCGCTCTTGGAGACTTGCTGCCCCAGGGCGTAGTTCGGCATCAACGCTTCAATAATGGTGCCGACGGCAAGCCCACCGACCGCAAATCGCTGGACTCCTTCCATAAAGTCGCGGCGGCTGATGTCGCCATGAATAAAAAGATTGTAGAGTTGGACGGCCTCTGCCGGCATTTTGGGTCTGGTGGGTTCCATGGGTGACTCCTTCTCAGAGAGAATATCACTTCGCTCCACACTGAGTACGGCCCGGCGTAACGGCTATTTCACGGCAATGGTGACGCCACTCGGCGAGGCTGCACCGCCGACTGTAAGGGTGATTGGAACCGCGGGACCCGGCGCGGCTCCGGCCGGTACAACGGCATTCACTTGAAACAACCCGGCTACGGCGTCGGGTGCCGAGCCATCGTATTGAACGGCTGCGCTCACGCCGCCAATCGTGACGTTCACAGGAGGTATGGGGCTTTTCGTATTCGATCCCGTGACGCTTCCTGTTACACCGGGCGGCGATGTCAGCCCTTCGCCGGTAGCGTAAATCTGGACCAGCGTACCTCGTGGGGCCGGATTCGAGGGGCCGTTCACCGAATTGTCCTGATTCAGCACCGCGCCCTGACCCAGCCCATTAGAGGCGATAGAAAAGATCGCGGGAGCCGCACCGGCTAAGGGGATATTCCAGGCACCGGAGGGAACTCCTGCTGAGAGGACTTGCAAGCTCGCGCTTCCCGTTGTTCCGGCCTGGTAGGGGACAATCGCGTTTATTTGCGTGGAAGAAACATAGATGAGTGGAGCCGGTGTGCCGTTGACCAGAACTTGCGT
>DASXIK010000120.1:0-11423 GCA_036498025.1 Chthoniobacterales bacterium | reverse complement strand
AAGCGGCCGCTTTGCCCTCTACCGGTTTCATTTCCCGGATAGCCTCGAGTTTTTCACCGAGAAACGTCTGGCCCTCCGCTCCATCGGCCAGTAACACCATCGTGTTCGGCAAAAAGTGGCGACGCACTTCCGCCAGCAATGCTTTTGTATCCCCGTTTTCGATCTTGCCCGCGATGACAATTTGCCGCGGCTTGCTCAGGCTGAAATCCAAGGCCACCAGCATCTGCGGCATGGCGCTGGGAAATCTTGAGAGAATGCCTTCAAAGGCGTCGGCCGTTTTCTCGCCGCGCCCCCGCAGTTCGGCGCTTTCCTGCAATTGTGCCAGGCGAAGAAGATTGCGCGCCGCCACGGAACTGGCGGCCGGTTCCGCGCCATCGTTGTCGTCTTTCATGCGCAGAACCACGCTCTTGTCCAGCCCGCTGGTGCTGAAATAGCCGCCCTGCTTTTCGTCCCGGAACAGCCGGTCCTGCGCCTCCTGCAACGCCAAAGCGAACCGCAACCATTCCACCCGGAACGACGCCTCGTAGAGATCGAGCAGCCCCTGAATGATGAACGCGTAGTCATCGGCAAAGCCTTCGACCTGGCTGCGACCACCCCGGTAGCTGCGAAAGAGAGTCGCCGTCTTTTCATCCCACAGATTGCTCCGCACGAATTGGGCGGACCGCGTGGCTCTTTCCAAATACACCGGATCATCGAGAACGGCGGCGGCGCGGGCAAAAGCCGAAATCATCAGGCCGTTCCACCCGGCAATAATTTTGTCGTCCAGATGCGGGCGCGGCCTTTCTCCGCGGATGGCCAGCAGCTTTGCCCTGGCCTGGGCGAGCAATTGTCCGGTGTCGGCTTCGCTCTTCTTAAATTGTTTGGCCGTTTCGGCTGCCGTGTGCCGTCGGATCAAAATGTTTTTCCCGCGAAATTCTCCCTGCGGGTCGCTCCCCTCCGGGGCGTTTCCCTCCGGCTCAACCCCATAATGAAAATCGAAGATGGCCGCGGAATCGCCCAGCGACTTATCAATTTCCTTTTTTGTCCAAACATAAAAGGCGCCTTCGGCGTGCTCCGGCTTGCCCTTTTCGATCAGACTGTCAGCGTCTTCAGCGGAAAAAAAACCGCCCTCTTTCGAAGTCATGTCGCGCGCCACGTAATCGAGAACATCGCGCGCTACGGCCTCCAAATCGGGATCGCGCGTAATTTGATAAGCGTCAAGATAAGCGCCCGCGAGCTGCGCCTGGTCGTAGAGCATTTTCTCGAAGTGCGGCACATGCCAGTAACCATCCACGGAGTAGCGATGAAAACCGCCGCCGAGATGATCGTGCATGCCGCCGGCCGCCATTTTTCGCAGGGTGAACAGATCCATCTCCAAAGCGTGCTTGCCCTTTTCGCTCTGCGGCGCACGCGCATAGAAGCGCGTCAGAAAATTAAAGATCACGGGCCGCGGGAATTTTGGGGCCGCGCCAAATCCTCCCTCGCGCGCGTCGAACGTCCGCGCCATCTGTGCGTAGGCCGTCTCCAAAGTGCCGGCGCCAATTTTTTTTCCGCCAGGCTCGGGCGCCTGCTGCGCCTCCCGCAAAGCATCCACGATTTTCTCGCCCTGCTGCAGGATTTTCTCGTGGTCCTGTTTCCAGGTTGTGGCGATTTTCAGAAGCACACTCTTGAATCCAGGCCGCCCGTAACGATCCTCCGGCGGAAAATAGGTTCCACCGACGAAAGGTTGCAGCTCGGGCGTTAGCCAGACGCTCATGGGCCAGCCGCCTCCACCCGTGGTCGCCTGGACAAAGGTCATATAAACCCGGTCCACATCGGGCCGCTCTTCGCGATCGACTTTGATGTTCACGAACTCGCGGTTCATGACCGCGGCGATCTCCTCGTTCTCAAACGACTCGTGCGCCATGACATGGCACCAGTGGCAGGTGGAATAGCCGATGGAGAGAAAAATGGGCTTGTTCTCGTGGCGAGCCTTGGCGAAAGCCTCCTCGCCCCACGGATACCAATCGACCGGATTGTGGGCGTGCTGCAGGAGATAAGGCGACTTCTCCTGCGTCAGCTTGTTGGTGTGCTGCGCGATTCCGGGAGCGGGTTCGGCAGCGAAGTGGCTGGGCGTCACAAGGGAGAAGTTAGGCGTTAATGCCCCATGTGGCAACGCATGCGTAACAAGTTCACGTCGACAAGGTGGAACGCGCTCTCCCCTGCAGTCTTCCCCGCACTTGCAACGATCATCCGAACTGCGCAAGATTCGTCGCCATGGCCACGTGGATAAACGTCGGAATGGATTCCACTCATTTGATTCTGCTCGCCATCGCCGTCTTGGTGATTGCTTTCCTCTACTCGTCCGTCGGACACGCCGGCGCATCCGGCTACATCGCCGTGATGACGCTGTGGAGTCTGACTCCACCCGTGATTCGGCCAACCGCTTTGGTTCTGAACATTCTCGTCGCCTCTATTGCCGCCTTCCAATTCTGGCGGGCCGGTCATTTTGATTGGCGCCTGTTCTGGCCGTTTGCTCTCCTTTCTGTGCCGGCCGCTTTCCTCGGCGGTTATCTGCATGTGCCGACTCAGGCGTTAAAAATTCTCCTGGGACTCGTGCTTCTCTTTTCCGCCATTCGACTCGCTTTCCGCTCCAAGGACCCGGCGAATGTAAAAACTCCAGCGCGCCCAACCGCCCTGGGCGCGGGCGCCGTGCTCGGATTCCTGTCCGGCCTAACCGGGACCGGCGGTGGAATATTTCTCACGCCCCTGCTGCTCTTCGCCGGCTGGGCGCGCATCCGCCAGGCCGCCGCGGTCTCAGCCTTGTTTATTCTGGTCAACTCCATCGCTGGTTTGATCGGCTATTTCGCCGCGAATCGTTCCGTGCCCTCGCTTGGTCTCTTCCTCGCGATCGCGGCTGTTGGCGGCGGGGTTCTTGGCTCTCATCTGGGAAGTCGGCGTTTCCCGGTACGCGTTATCTCGTTGATTTTGGCAGTGGTGCTGGTGATCGCCGGAACCAAGCTGCTGTTCACTTAATAACAGAAGCCACTGCTTGCGCTCAGCCTTGTCAGGATGGAAACCGCGGAGTGGACGGCGCAGCGCGCCGTCCCTACCACCAGGTAGGGACGCCTCTCCGAGGCGTCCGTAGATTTTCCCGGACGCAATAATGTCGGACATCTCGGAGAGATGTCCCTACCTTTGCAAGACAAGCTTCGGCGCGGTTTCGGGCGACCAAGGGTTCACCTTGAAATCCGACCGCGCAATTTTCTCGCGGTTTGTCCGGAGCAACTTGAGAAACCCGGCGACATCGAAGGCGTGATGAACTGGCGCGAAAGACGCGAGATGTTTCTCTGCCAGCAAAAACAGGCGGACTGCCGGCCGCAGCCGCCGGCCATGCTTGGGGTGTGACGGGTGCTCGAAATTTTTCTGCAAATGCACGAACGCGCCGGCGCTTTGAATCAGTCCCTTGAAAAAATCGTCGTCGGCCGTCTCGTTTGTCAGCCAGATTTGTTCGAGAACATCATGCGCTTCGTAATAGCGTTGCTCGTTCCAGCATTGAAAAAAGGCGCGGTAATTCGGATGATTCTCCACTGCGGCCGCCGGCCCGGAAGCCTTTTCGCCGGCCAGCTGGCTGACCAACCGTGAAATCCTCTCGCCTTTGCTCATGAAGAGCTTACTCTTGTCGCGGCTCAGCCGATGAGCAAACCCGCAGGCAATACTTCTTCAGAGGACGAGCGAGCGCACCATCGCGCCCGCGCCAGGGAATGACCGAGACCGTCTTCGCCATTCTTTTGGTCGTCCTCGGGGTCCTCGTTTTTTGTTCGGCGCTTTTCTCCGGCCTGGAAACGGCCCTCTTCGCGCTGAAGCCGCATCAACTCCGCCGGTTGCAGGCGAATCATCCGGGACTGGCCCAGTTCATTCAGATCTTTCGCGATAATCCGCGCCGCGTCCTTGATGTCCTCCTGCTGGGCGATGGCCTGGTCAAGGTGCCGCTGGTAGTGCTGTGTCTCTTCGTCCTCTGGCGAAATCCCTTCGCCGCGCGCGTGCCCCAATGGCTGGCCGCCACGGTCATCTTCGCCATCGTAGTTTTGCTCTGCGACCTAATCCCCAAGCTGCTCGCCCTGTCCGCGCCCTATCGCCTTTCGGCCGTTGGCGTGTTTACTCTGCAAATCTCCATTCCGCTGCTCGATCGCGTGGGCCGCGGACTCGAAACATTCAGCACGACCCTGCTCGATCTGCTGACCCCGTCGCATACGCACAAACGCCAGCGCCTGAGCGATGAGGAACTGGAGACCCTCGTCGAGATTGGCGAGGAAGAAGGGGCGCTCCACGAAGCGGAGGCAGAGATGATCCAGGAAATCATCAAGTTGGGCGACAAAACGGCCAAGGATTGCATGACTCCTCGCGTCGACACCTTCATGCTGCCGGACAACCTGACCAATGATGAGGTCATCGAGCTTCTGCGCGAGAAACGGTGGCGGCGCGTTCCTGTCTACGTAGACACGCCGGACCAGATCATCGGGATCCTTGATGTGAAACATTTTCTGCTCGATCCCTCGACGCATTACATGGAAGCGCTGATTGCGCCCTCTTTCGTGCCCGAGACCATGCGCGCGCTCGATCTCCTGAAGCTTTTTCTCTCCCACGCTCAGGGTCTTGCCATCGTGGTGGATGAATTCGGCGGCACTGAGGGAGTCATTACCACGGCGGATATCGTCGAGGAAATCCTGAGCGATGCCGTCCCGCGCGGTGATACCGATCTTTATATTGAGCCCCTGGAAAACGGAAAATTCCTCGTCAGCGGCCACGCCCGCCTGGACGATCTCAGCGAACATCTCGGATTTGACCTTGAAGCGGAGGGCATCGATACCATCGGCGGCCTGGTCTTCAACCGCCTCGGTTACCTGCCCGCCTCGGGCGCCAAACTGGAAATTCCGCGGCTCGCCATCACGGTGCGCCGCGCGGGGCGCAAGCGCATTGAAGAAATTCTGCTCGAGAAAACCACCGCCACCGGCGAGAACGAAAACAGGGAGGCGACCGACGGAAATGGCCGGGCCGGCCCATGATGACATTTTTCATTCTCTGCTGCTGGGTGCTTTCGTTTTTCTTTAACGGAATCGAGAGCGGCGTGCTTTCCATCGACCCCGTGCGGCTCCGGCAGAACGTCAAGCGACGCGTCCCGGCGGCCTTTTTGCTGAATCGTTTGCTGAAAAGGCCGCAGCGCCTGCTCGTGACCGTTCTCCTTTTCACCAACGCAGCCGACATCGTCGGACTCCTGCTGTTAACGCGTGCATCGGTCCTCCGTTATGGGTCGGCTGGATTCCTCATTGCCCTGGCCGTTGCTCTGCCGGTTTATCTTTTCCTTTTGAGTGTCCTGCCCAAGGCCTTGTTCCGCCGGTTTCCCTTCCGGGCGCTGGCGCGGCTGGCGGGCGTGCTTGCCTTCCTGACCACGCTCCTTTCTCCCCTCCTCGCTCTGGGAGCGTTCCTCGGCCGGTTCTTTCTGCCGCGCTCCGAGAAGGGCCGGATCTTCGCTGCCCGGGAGGAATTGAAACAAATTACCGCGCAAAGCGAGCGGGAAGGCGCGCTCACTTCGACCGAGCGCGCCATGATTCACAACGTGGTCGACTTCCGCGGGGTGAAAGTTCGCGATGTCATGATCCCGGCCAGCAAGGTGGTGGCGGTCAATCCCGACAGTTCGATCGACGAAGCCCTGGAAATCAGCAGCAACGCCGAGGTGGATCGCCTGCCCGTGATCGCCTCCGACGGTCAGCCGCGCGGACTGGTCAATGTGCTCGATATGTTGCTCGACAAAAATGGAGAGCGCTCCCTGGCTCACTACATGCGCCGCATGGTCATGGCCAATGACCAGGAGCCGGCCTACCGAATCGTGCAGCGGTTGCGCGCGGCCCGTCTCGGCCTGGCTGCCGTGCTCGACCGGGAACGAAAATTCTGCGGCATCGTGACGATTGAAGATCTCGTGCGGCGCCTCGTCTCTTCTTCCGAAGCACGCACCTAACGAGTAACGTTTAACGGACCGAGGCCGGCGAGTCCGGACGCTGCGGGCCAAACTTTGGATTATCGCCGAGGATACCCGCGCTGTTCACCAGCATGACGTGACTGAACGCTTGCGGAAAATTACCGAGCTGTCGTCGAGCCACCGGATCGTATTCTTCGGCCAGCAGCCCCAAATCGTTGCGTAAACCGAGCAGACGTTCGAACAAATCCCGGGCTTCCTTCTTGCGGCCGAGAAGATGAAGGCAATCGGCCAGCCAGAAAGAACACGGCAGAAAGGCGCCTTCTCCGCCGGTTAGGCCATCGCGGGTTTCCTCCGGACGGTAGCGCAGGACGAAGCCATCCACGATGAGTTCGCGTTCCACTGCCTCGACCGTGCTGCGCACCCGGGCATCGCTGGCCGGCAGGAAGCCGATCATCGGCATCATCAGGATGCTCGCATCCAACGCATCGGAGTCGTAGGATTGAGTGAAAGCCCGCTTGCTTTCCTTATAGCCGCGCTGGCAAACTTCCGCGTGAATCTTCTCGCGCAGAGCGCGCCAGCCTTCCAGGCAGTGGTGCCCGGAACAATTGAATTGTTCCACCATTTTGATCGCGCGGTCGAAGGCCATCCAGGCCATCATCTTTGAGTGCGTGAATTGCTGGCGGCCGCCGCGCACTTCCCAGATTCCGTCGTCCGGCTTGTCCCAATGCGATTCGAGAAACTTCATCAGCTGGAGCTGCATCTGCCAGTCCGGCGATGCCGTTTCCATGCCGGACCGATGGGCGTGATAAAGAGAGCCCATGATTTCGCCGTAGACATCGAGCTGGAATTGATTGGAAGCGGCGTTCCCCACGCGCACGGGCTTTGAGTTTTCATAGCCATCCAGCCAGGGAATCTCGTACTCCTCCAGGCGCCGCTCACCGCTGACGCCGTAGAGAATTTGCATTTGCGAGGCGCTTCCGGCGATCGCGCGCAAAAGCCATTCCCGCCAGGAGCGGGCCTCCTGCTCGTAACCAGAGGAGACCAGCGCGTAAAGGGTCAGGGTCGCATCACGCAGCCAGCAGTAGCGATAATCCCAGTTCCTCACTCCTCCGATCTCCTCGGGCAGCGAAGTGGTGGCCGCGGCCACGATTCCGCCGGTTGGCTCGTAGGTCAGACCCTTGAGGGTAACGAGCGAGCGAACCACCGCGTCGGTCCATGGGCCCTCGCGATCGCAGCGCCTGGCCCACTGGTGCCAGTATTTTTCCGTGTCGCGCAGGGCATGCTCCGGGTGGATTTCCCTGGGCTGCTCATGGTGGGAGGCAAACCAGGTCAAAACAAACGGCATGCGATCTCCCTGGGCAATCGTGAATTCCGCCACCGTAGTGAGGTTTTCGCCCCGCGTTTCGATCGGCGTACGTAAGATCAGCGCGTTCGGCCCGGCAATCGCTTCCAAGGCCCCGTTTCGACTGCGCACCCATGGGACGGTATCCCCGTAATCAAAGCGAATGATCAGCTCCATCTGCATCTGCACGGTTCCGCGCACGCCTTCGACGATTCGGACCATGTCCGGATTCTTGCCGCGCGGCGGCATGAAGTCGATTAGCCTAACGACGCCACTTTCCGTCTCCAGCTCGGTCTCGAGAATAAGCGAATCGCCCCGGTAACGCCGTTGCGCGTGCGTGACCTTCTCGCTGGGCGCAATTTTCCAGCGGCCATTCTGGTTGCGCCCGATCAGCGCCGCAAAACAGGGACTGGAATCGAACCGCGGCAGGCAAAGCCAATCCACCGAGCCATCGCGATTGACCAGCGCGGCCGTCTGCGTGTCACTGAGAAACGCGTAGTCCTCGATCCTGGACATTCACTGGCACAATGCCAAAGCCCACCCGCGCGTGCAACGCCGGAAGAAATCACTTCGAATCGGCCAATCGCGCGATTTCATCGCCCGTCAGGCGGAACACCGTCCATTCGTGCATTGGGGCAGCGCCCAATTTGCGATAGAACTGGATGGCCGGCTCGTTCCAGTCGAGCACCGCCCACTCCATGCGTCCGCAACCGCGCTCCCGCGCAATCCGGGCCAAATGTTCAAGCAAGGCGCGACCGTACCCCCGCCCGCGCTTCTCCGGCTGCACGAAGAGATCTTCCAGATAAAGCCCCGGGCGCCCCAGCCAGGTCGAGAAATTATGAAAGAAAACAGCGAACCCGACGGGGCTTTCTCCTTCCCATCCGAGCAGAACCTCGGCCGACGGCCTGTCGCCGAAGAGAACTTTGCGCAATTGCTCCTCTGTGGCCGTTACGTCGTTAGGCGCGCGCTCGTAAGTGGCCAGATCCCGAATTAATTGCAGAATGATGGGAACGTCCGCAATTCCCGCCGGTCGAATCGTGAAGGTCCCTGCCGCTTTCATGGATTTACGCATCGAACTTCCTTCGCGAAACGCAAGAAGATCATTCCGCGGCCTGTGACCAGGCGAGACTGCGCTCAAGGCGCTGCAATCCTTCGGCGAACATTTCATGGTCGACGCCCATGCCGATACGAAAGTGTTCGGGCATTTCGAAAAAGCGCCCCGGCACGACCGACGTCTCGAGTTCTCCGCGCAGGCGCTCGATCCAGGCGTCCGCGTTCCCCGCGCGCAATCGGGGAAAAGAGGTCGTTCCCCAAGGCGTGTTGATGGCCGCCAGCCGGGGCTCGTCGCTCAGGAATTTGTTGAGCAGGGCGCGATCCGCTTCCACGATCGACCGGGCAGTCCGGCGCAGGAGCTCAAGATTCTTAAACACCGCCACGCTCAACAATTCTCCCGGATGAACCGGCGTGGCCCCGAAGAGATCGTTCAAGCGCCGCATTTTCCAGGCCAGCTCGGGCTGCGCCAGAACCCAGCCACAACGCAATCCGCTGACTCCATAAACTTTCGTTAGGCTGCTGGTCACCACAAAATGCGGGCCGAGATGAAAGGCGCTCGCCGGCGTCTGCTCATAAACCGCCTCGAGGTAAACCTCGTCCACCAGCACGAGCGCGCCCACGCTGTCCGCGATCTCTCCCACCTCTCGCAGGACCGCCTCCGGGGTGAGCACGCTGGTGGGGTTATGCAAATTCGTAAGCACGATCAGCCTCGTTCGCGGAGTGATCGCGCGCCGAATCTCCCCAGGGTCGATAGCCCAGCCGTTTTCTTCGCGTCGCTGAAAACGGTGCACGTTGGTTTCGAGATAAGAGGCGACATCGAGGATGAGACCGTAAGCCGGCTGTTCGACCAGGACTTCGTCGCCCGGCTCCAGAATCGTCGCCATGGCCAGATGATTGGCCATGGACGTGCCAGCTGCCTGCACGACGCAGTCCGGGTTCACGCCATAACGTTGCCCGATGGCTTCCTGCAACGGCGCATAACCATAACTGTCGGCTCCGTTGATTTGCAGCGACGCCACATCGAAAGGGAGAGCAGACATCGGGAAAGGCCCCACCCCGCTGCTGGCCAGATTGAAACGGGCCTGACTCTGCGTCTTGGCCCAATGCATGTACTCGGAATGTTTATGTCTCATGCTGTTTTCGTTGGGGACGCCGCCAGAACCAATACACCGGAATACCCGCGAGCATGATGGCAAGAGCAACCGCGCTGTTCCGCGGCGTGGTCGTCACCGCGCTCGCCACCACGGCCAGACATGAAAGCATAAACAGGATGGTGGTGAACGGATGACCCGGCGTCCGATGAATATGCCCGTCTTCGCCCACGCCCCGGCTGCGCAGAACAAAAAGAGCCGATGCTGTCAGGGCGAAGGAAATAAAATCAACCGTCACTTCGAAGTTCAGAATCTCGCCATATTTGCCGGAGCAGGCAATGATGGTGGCGGCCAGGCCCTGCAGGGCGATGGCCACGACCGGCGCACCGGAGCGAGAAACTCGGCCGACGCTCTTAAAGAAAACACCATCACAGGCCATGGCATAATAAACCCGCGGCGCGGTCAGGATACTTTGGCTGAGAAATCCCAGGGTCGAGATGGCGATCCCCGCGGCAATCCATTGCGCTCCTCGTTCTCCCAGAACCGCGCGCATCACGTCTGAAGCCGGCGTGCTCGTTTGATCCATTCCTTTCGCCCCTAGCACATGCAGACAAACGAAGTTGACTGCCAAATAGAGCACCACCACGCCGAGCACACCGAGGAGGAGTCCACGCGACAAGTCACGCCGGGAATCGCGCATCTCGCCGGCCACAAAGGTGGCGGTTTGCCATCCGCCATAAGTAAAAGCCACCGGGATCAGGGCGACCCCTATGCTTCGCCAGAGGCCAAATGAGATCGGTTCATCGAGCAGCGGTCCCGCCATGCCGGAATGGCCACCGAAGCTCAATCCGACTGCCACCAGGGTAAGAATGGCGGCGATTTTCAGCAACATCAGCGCGCTCTGCACATTGCTGCCGGCCCGCGCACCCAGGCAATTGATGGCGCTCAAGGTCAACAGAACCACCGCCGCCACCACCTGGGTGCTCCAGTTGATCCCGGTCAGGGCTCGAAAATAGAACGCAAACGTGATCGCCACCGCGGCCATCCCGCCGGTTTGCGTGACGAGCAAAAGCACCCAGCCATAAACAAAGGCAACGGAAGGATGAAATGCCTCGCGCAAGTAAAGATACTGTCCGCCCGTTCCCGGGAGACGCGTCGCCAGCTCGGCCCAGATGAACGCGCCCGCGATGGCAATCAATCCTCCGATCCCCCAGACAGCAAGAATGAGAAAGGGCGTGTGCACCCGGTGCGCCACTTCGGATGGATTGGCGAAGATTCCGGCGCCGATAATTCCGCCCATCACCAGCATGATGGCGTCGAATAATCCTAGCTGGCGCCGGGGCTTAGACATGTCGGGAGAGGAATGCTAGATTTTCTTTCGTTTCAAGGCCCGAAACACCATTCGCGTCTTGACAAAGCGACCCGGCAAAGTCAATCGAGTACCGGGGTCTTCCATGGAAGAGCAGCGCGAGGACACATGAAAATTGACATTCACCGTGGCTTACGAGGTGCCGCCATCCTGCTCGCGGCCGTCACGGTGATTTCCTTCGGGCAGACCCGGATCCGGGCGCAGGCGCCCCCTCCCCCGGATGCGCCGGACGTGGTCGACTTTTCCAAGCTGCTTCCCCTTTTGCCGGAGGCGCCCCCCGAATGGAAGGCTGATCCGCCGGACGGTTCCACGTCCGACGTGGGCGGATTCAAACTCACCAATGTGCATCGCGATTACAAAAAGGGCGAGGGCGACAAGGCGCCGACCGCGTCCATCAGTATTCTCGATTCCGTTTCCAATCCCGATTACGTCATCGCCACGACCGCCGCCTGGAAAATCAACTCCGAGTCGAGCGATGGCTACAGCAAGTCGGTCACATTGGATGGCAACCCCGGCTTCGAAGCCTACGAGTCCGACCGCAAGCATGCCACGCTCTGGGTGATGGTGGCGCGGCGCTACTTTGTGCAGATCGAATTACAGGATCGCGATCCGAAGGAACTGCAGGACTGGATC
>DASXIK010000119.1:0-2832 GCA_036498025.1 Chthoniobacterales bacterium | reverse complement strand
CGGTCGCCCCGTCAATAATGAAAAAGACCGCGCCGAGGTTCTGGCCGCTCTCGATTCTGTCGACCTCATCACCATTTTTCCGGATGTCCGGGCCACGCAACTTCTCAAACTGGTGCGCCCGGCGGTTTATGCAAAGGGCGGAGACTACACAGCGGAAACGCTCAACGAAGAAGAACGTGCCGCGCTCGATGAGGTCGGCGCCGAAATCCGCATCATCCCGTTTGAGCGCGGATATTCCACTTCGCGCATCATTCAACAACTTGGCGCCGGTCCTTCATGAGCCGCCTCGCGCTCGGGATTCTTGGCTCCGGACGGGGAACGAATTGCCGCGCCATCCTCGAGCGCATCCGCGATGGCTCTCTCGCGGCTGACGCGCGCATCGTCATTTCGGACGTGCTAGACGCGCCCATCCTGCAGATTGCCCGGGAATTCTCCGTGCCCAACGCCTACCTGCCGCCGGGCCAGTTCCGGACCCGGCTGGAACCGAACGTGGAAGCGGAACTGGTGCGCATGCTTCGCGAAGCGGGCGTGGAAATGGTCGTACTCGCCGGCTTCATGCGCGTGCTCAAGGCACCGATGCTGCAGGCTTTCCCGCGCAAGATTTTAAATATCCATCCGTCGCTCCTCCCGCAGTTTCCCGGTCTCATGGCCTGGAAGCAGGCGCTGGACGCCGGGGTCAGGGTCACGGGCTGCACTGTGCACCATGTGGATGAGCAGATTGATCATGGGGACATCATCGCCCAGCGCGAGGTTCCCATTTTGCCTAACGACACCGCGGAAAGCTTGCACGAGCGGATTCAGGCGGAAGAGCGAAAACTCTATCCGGAAGTGATTGGCCGGTTCTGTCGCTGACTAGATCTGCTCGGCCTTTTGGTCCCGCTGCAACAGCTCCTTCAATCCTTGCAGGGGCGCCTTGCCTTCATAAAGCACGGCATAAACCTGGTCGATGACCGGCGTCTCCACGCCCAGTTTGCGAGCGCAGTCGTAGGCGCTCTTCGTCGTCGGGATTCCTTCTGCCACCATTTTCATCGAGGCGGTGATTTGCGCGAGCGACTCGCCACGGCCCAACCGCTCTCCCACCTTTCGATTCCGGCTGTGCTGGCTGAAGCAGGTGGCAATAAGATCGCCCGCTCCGCTCAGGCCGTAAAATGTGCCGGCTTGACCGCCCATGGCCGTGCCCAGACGGAGAAGCTCGGCCAGGGAACGTGTCACCAGCGCCGCCTTGGAATTGTCTCCCAGTCCCAGTCCATCGCCCACGCCAGCGGGGAGGGCGAAAACATTCTTGAGCGCGCCGCCCAATTCGATGCCCACCACCTCGCCGCTGCGGTAAATGCGGAAACGCGAGCTGCCGAGAAAGGCCTGCAGTTCCGACGCCACTTCCATTTGGCCACAGCCCAGAACGGTGGCGGTCGGAAGTTGCCCGGCCACTTCCACCGCGAGATTCGGACCGGACAAGACGGCGGCCACGTGACCGGGCAGCACTTCGGCCAGGATCTGACTCATGCGCAAACCGGTCCCATGCTCGATTCCTTTGGTGCAGCTGAGGAAGATGGCGTTCTTGTTGGTGATCACTTGAGCGAAGGCGCCGGCTATGGTCCGAAAGGCCGTGGAGGGGACGACAAAGACAACCAGCCCGGCGCCGGCGCAATCGCGCATCTCACTCGTTAGGCGAATATTCTCCGGGAGTTTTAACCCGGCAAGATAGTCGCGGTTTTCCCGCGTTTCCCTCAGGCGCTGCATGCGTTCTGCATCATGTCCCCAAAGAAGAATATCGCGGCCATCCTTCGCCCATAACGCTGCCAGGGCCGTGCCCCAGCCGCCGGCGCCAATAATCGCGGTGGTTTCAATGTTCACGGCGTTCAAAGCGCTGCTCCGTACCGCGCATCAGGCGCGCAAGGTTGGTGCGATGCCGCAGAATGACTATCGCCGCCAGCGTCGCCGTCATGCCGAGAACGAAAGGTCGATGCACTCCGGTCACATGATGGATGATAAAGACTGTCAGCGGCAAGGCGAGCGCGGCCATGACGGAGGCTAACGAGACATAACGGGTCGTGTAAAATGCGATGATCCAAATGAGCGTCGCGATCACCGCGGCCACCGGAATCAGCGCAAAGAAGAGGCCCGCGGAAGTGGCGACGCCTTTGCCGCCGCGAAAGCGCAGCCAAAAAGGGAAGGCATTTCCGATCACCACGAAAACGCCGGCTACGACCTGGCAGACTTCCGTTGAGCAGGAGAGATCGAAGTAACGGCCGAGCAGGGGTGCGAGAAACACGGCGCTGAATCCCTTGATGAAGTCGGCAAGGAAGACCGGATAACCATAACGCTTCCCAAGGACGCGAGTCACATTGGTCGCACCGATATTTCCGCTCCCCTGTTGGCGAATATCCACGCCGCCGAGACGCCCCGCCAGGTAGCCGGACGGAATGGATCCGATCAGGTAACTGAAAAGGGCTATGCCGAGGAGTCCCATTATTCGGATGCAATCTTATGACTCGTTATTCTTAATATCCTTATGGACAGATACTAAAGTATGTTTACGCAGCCAAATATGAATGATCGAAACATCCACTGGAGTGATTCCTGCGATTCTGGCTGCCTGGCCTAGCGTTGTCGGCCGAATCGCTGCGAGTTTCTGGCGCGTCTCCGCACGAAGACCGGATATCTGAGAGAAATCCAGATCGACAGGAATCGTGTCATTCCCGCGTCGGGCCACGGCACGGTTATGTTCGTTTTGCCGGAGGGCATATCCTTCATATTTCAAATCGGTCTCGACCAGATCCCAGATATGGCTTTCAGCGACAGCTTGGAGTTCTATCGACAATCTTTGAATCT
>DASXIK010000118.1:0-7576 GCA_036498025.1 Chthoniobacterales bacterium | reverse complement strand
ATTGAGCATCTGCGTCAGGATGAGAGCATCCACGGCAAACGCCTGTTCCTTCATTACGGCGACTTGGGCGATGCCACGACCCTGCGGCGGATCTTCAGCCAAATCCGGCCGGCGGAAGTTTATCACCTGGCGGGCCAGAGCCACGTGGGCCTGAGCTTTGAGATCCCGGAATCAACCTGCGAAGAAGCCGGCATGGCGACGCTGCGTCTGCTGGAAATCGCGCGTGACCAGCCCGAGCCTCCCCGATTCTACCATGCCTCAACTTCCGAGGTTTTTGGCGCGGCTGCGGAAGCTCCGCAAAATGAAATGACCCCATTTTGTCCCACCAGCCCTTACGGCTGTGCCAAAGCTTTCGCTACGCAACTGGCGCGGGTTTATCGAGGATCGTATCAACTCTTTGTCTGCAACGGGATTCTCTTCAACCATGAGTCTCCACGGCGCGGCGAGAATTTTGTTACCCAAAAGATCGCGCGAGGAGTTGCACGGATAGCGAAGGGCTTGGAGAAAACATTAACGTTAGGCAATCTGGAAAGCCGCCGCGACTGGGGACGAGCTCAGGATTATGTGCAGGCCATGTGGCTCATGCTGCAGCATGATCGACCCGACGATTACGTCGTGGCTACAGGAGAAACTCATTCGGTGCAGGATTTTGTCGAAGCCGCCTTCGCCAGCGTTGATCTCCCCTGGCAGGAGTTTGTGAAGCACGATAGCTCCTTTGATCGACCGATGGAACCGGCCCGGCTGGTTGGCTGTGCGGACAAGATTCGACGGATCTTAGGTTGGAAGCCAACAGCGACATTCGACCAACTTGTCCGCGAGATGGTGGCGGCGGAACTAGAAAAGCTGAAACGCTGAAAGCGGATGCAATGCTGAAAACGGGCGCATGATTTCTTCCTGCGATTTCAGCTTCTCAGCGTGTCAGTTTTTCAGCTTTTCCTTAGATGATGTCTGCAAACGTGCGTTCCGTTTTGCGGAAATACCAGATGCCAGTGGCGAGAAGGAACGCAACGGTGAGGAGAGAAAGGGCCAGGCTCTGTGTGGGAAATGGTGTCTGGCCAGGGCTGATGGACCAGCGGAAGCCGTCGATGACGCCGACCATCGGATTGAGGGCGTAGAGCAAGCGCCATTTGTCGGGGACGATGGAACTGCTGAAGCCGACGGGTGATATGTAAAGTCCGAACTGAGCGATGAAGGGGACGACGTAGCGAAAATCGCGGTATTTGACGTTGAGCGCGGCCAGCCAGGTGCCGGCGCCGGCGGAGGCGAGAAGGGCGAGCAGAGTGAAGAGCGGCAGACCGAGCAGGGAAACGCCTGGCCAGACCTTGTAGAAAATCATGAGCGCGCCCAACAAAACCATGGAGACGGCGAAATCAACGAAGGAAACAATGACGGCACTGGCCGGGACAATGAGGCGGGGAAAGTAGACTTTGGAGATCAGGTTGGCGTTGCTGATCAGGCTGCTGCTCCCTTCGCTGAGCGACGTGGCAAAGAGTTGCCAGGGAAGCATGGCCGCGAAAACCATGACCGGGTAGGGGACGCCTTCAGCCGGGAGTTTGGCGATCCGGCTGAAAACGACAGTGAAGACGATCATGGTAAGCAGCGGCCGGAGGACGGCCCAGAGAATGCCGATGACGGTTTGCTTATAGCGGACCAGGACGTCGCGCCAGGCGAGAAAATAGAAAAGCTCGCGGTAACGGAAAAGGTCGCGCCAGTAATTCCGCTCGGTGTGGCCGGCTTCGATGATGAGTTCGGTAGGCAAGAAGAGGTTGAGAGGTTTAGGAGTTTAGGAGTGAAGCGTTGAAGAGTTGAAGCGCTAAAAGGGTAAACGATTATTGGTCAGCTTGTCTCTGTTTGCGCTCAGACGGTGGGAGCGGAAGCTGCCCCCCGTGCATGGCACGCGCGAGGTCTTCCATCTCTTCGACCATTTGGATTTTTTGAGCGAACGAGATTGCCCGCCATTCGCGCAAAGTCTGAATGTTATGCTGCTCCCAGCGCTTCCGATCTTCCGCCGATATCGGTTTAACGGTTGGTTCGCTCATCCCTTTCAATATCAAGCAGTTTTCGTAGTTCGCCAAGGTCTCCGATATCCTTTCCACGGCCGGCCTTTTCCTTCATGGAAATGAGCGTCTCGAGTTGCACAATCGGACACTGGATTCCAAAGACTTTCTCCCATTTGGCGGCAGCGTATTCGCGTTCGAAATCGAACGGTTCGGTAACGAAAATATCGAGTTTGGTGGAGGGACGTCCCAGGTTCATCATCTGAAAAACGACCATATTTTTTTCGGTTAACCACGATTCGCGCAGCTCCGCGTTGGCAAAGTCGAGCTGGTGTACCGGAATCAGCGGACGATAATCAATCTTCTCCAAGGCCTGGAGGGCCCGTAGAACATTATCGCGCTGAAGGTTCAAGACGATATCTACATCGACAGTCAGTCGAACATAGCCGTGCGCAATAACGGCCAGGCCATCGACGACGAGGTAGCGGACCTCGGCATCATTGAGGGCGCGGAGGATGGCTTCGACATCGGCGAGCTTCATGGCAAAGGTGAAATAGAGAGGAGAAAGGAGAAAGTAGAAAGTAGAAAGAGAGGGTCTGCGGAGGGCCGAGAAGTCTCACTTCCGACGTCTGCCATCGATGCCTGGAGCTCCTCCGATCGCTTCTTGCGCTTTGACGGGTCGCGTCTAGTTTGCCGCCCGGCAAGGCCCACGCTTCAACGGTTTAGCGCTTCAACGATTTAACGTCTTATCCAAATGCACGATTATTTGTTCTCCGTTCTGCTCGGGATTGTGGAGGGTTTGACGGAGTTTCTTCCAGTCAGTTCCACGGCCCATCTCCGCATCACGGAGGCGTTTCTGCACGTCGATCTGCACGACGGTTTCTGGAAGATGTACACGATTGTCATCCAACTGGGAGCGATCCTGGCGCTGCCAGTTTATTTCTGGAACCGGATCCTGAAGTTCCTGTCCACTTTTCCGAAAGGCGAACGCGGAGATCGCACGTTCCTGACCCATCCGCTTAGTCTGACCATCATCGCCTTTGTAGTGACGGCGATTCCGGCATTTCTGCTGACTAAAGTGATCGGCAAGAACCTGGAAAACCTTTATGTCATGGCCATCGCTCTCCTGGTGGGCGGAATCATCATGTGGGTGATCGATGCTGCTTGCACGCATCCCCGCACGAATCACATGGAGGAAATGCATCCCGGGCAAGCCATCTTCATCGGGGCGGCGCAGATATTGTCGGCCGTTTTTCCAGGGACCTCACGGTCGATGTCAACCATTGCCGGGGGCCAGTTGGTCGGCATGTCGCGCCCGGCCGCGCTCGAGTTTTCCTTTTTTCTCTCCATGCCGACGATGGTGGTGGCGACCGGATATGATTTGCTAAAGACGCTGAAGCCTCATCACGATATCACGGACGGAAATCTTGCTCCGGTGCACATGGGGGGGCACGAATGGCTGGTGGTGGCGATCGGCTTTGCTGTTTCCTTCGTGGTGGCGCTGGGGGTGGTCGCCTGGTTCATGCACTGGGTGCGAGCACGGGGTTTTGCGCCCTTTGCGATTTATCGGATTGTTTTAGGCATCGTGTTGCTTGTGCTTCTGATGCGCGGTCTTATTTAGAAGTCATGGAAGCCCCCGTTTTACCCGACCTGCAAAGCTGTGTGCTGTGTGAGGATGTGCGCTGCGAGTTTAACGGCATGCAGACGCTGGTCGGCGTGATCAACATTATTCCGGCGCAAGGTTTGCCCATTAACTACATGCGTCTGTGCATTTGGACGCGTTGGTGCAGCGGCTCGGGGAAATTCAAGCAGCGATCGCGCATCGTGGGAGTCGACGAGCAACAGGTTATCGCCCAGGCGGAGGTGGACTTTGAGCTCAAGGAGATGGAGGGGCACGCCACCAACGTGCATTACTTTGGCGGTATCCAGTTCCAGCAGTACGGGCTGCATCACGTGGAGATTTACCTGGGCAACGAATTGCGTCTGCGCTTCCCTTTGCCGGTGCTGCAAGTAGTGCGGCAATAGCCGCGGGGCCGATTGGCGTCTGGCGGATTCGACTGCGCTCACCACAAGCACAGACGCCCTACGATGGGTTTGGCGTTGGGTGGGCGTCTGACACAGACGCTTATAAACGGCTTGCCAAGCGGGCGGGCATTGTTTAAGAGGGGCGCGGTTCATGGTCAAAACGCTTCCCATCGCGCTGGTCTGCAGCCTGGCTCTCGTGGCCCATTCTCTGGGGCAGGAAGTGTTTAATGGCGACCAGAAGGCGAAGCCGAAATATCCCAAGGCACAGATCGCTGCAGCTGATCAAGCGAAGAGTGCCAGCCATGCAGAGAAGGCGGTCACTGTTCAGCCGGAAAAGGTCAAGGTCGAAGCAGCGGCCAAGCCGGCTGCCACGAGCAAACCGGCCGTGGCGCAGAACGTCAAGCATGAGCCTTCGCCTGTTTCCGCGAAGAAGCCAGCGGTGGCGACGACCAGTGAATCCGCGAGCAAGATCGCCGGTCCGGCCACGCATAACGAGAAGGCGGAAGTCGCGCAGGTCGTTAAGCCGGCGGTTGCGCAAAATCATTCCGGGCCCATCGCCAAAGCGGCAAGTCCAACCGTGCCGCCTGCGAAGACGGTGGCCGCAGCCAACGGGCCGCAAGTTGAAGCCGTGAGCGCCAGATCCGTCGCAGTCTCTCCGCCGGCCGAGGGGCCGAAGCGTGAGGTGGCGGCGCATCCGCTGAAGAAGCCTTCGACCAAAGACGCGAAACCGGCAGCCAGTGCGGTGGCGAAAGCCCTCGCCGTGGAGACCCCTGCCAAGAAGGGTCCGCAGCTTGAAGAAACGAAAGCACCTCCGCCAGGTTCAAAGCTTCCGAAGACAGCGGTGGCGGCCGCGCCCAAAGCGCAAAGGTCGGTCACGTTGGAGAAGCCGGCAGTTGTTAGGCCGGCCGCGGCCTCCATGGCGTCGGTCTCGTTGCACAACGACTTGGAGACGCCCAGCAAACCATCGCCCGCGCGAGCCTCGGCGGCTGACCCGGCGCCGATCGCGCAGCCGGTGAGTACGCGTTTCGATACGGCTTTCACCAAGCTGGCCGACGGTTTCGATTTCCCGGTGGGAAAACCGGAAGCGAAGGGGTATTACAAAGCGCGTGGTTTCCGGTCGAAGGGTCCTCTGGGTGAGGACTGGGATGGCGTGGGCGGCGGGGATACAGACCTGGGCGATCCGATCTACAGCGTGGCGGACGGCCTGGTGGTCTTCGCCCGCGATTGTCACATGGGATGTGGCAACGTTCTCATCGTGCGTCACAGCTATCGCGAAGGCGGCACGGTGAAGACGGTTGATGCCTTGTACGGCCATCTCAATTCGATGCTGGTGCGCCGGGGGCAGGCGGTGTCGCGCGGGCAAAAGATCGCGACGATGGGAAACGCGCACGGGCTTTACGATGCGCATTTGCATCTGGAGATCCGGAGGAATTTGGAAATCGGCATGAGCCGCGCGGCCTTTGCCAAGGATTTCAGCAATTATTATGACCCGAGCCAATTTATCCAAACGCATCGGCATTTGCAGGGCGGGGGAAAGAGTTACCGCGTGGCCATGAACACGTTTGCGCGGGACGAACGCATCAGATGGGACAAGGTGCGCAACTATTCACACGCGCACACCGGTGGTGGCTCGAGCGAATCGGCGGCCGCGCTGAAGCGCGCACTGACGGCGCAGCATTGAGGGCACCGGCGTCTGATACAGACGCCCCACAAGGCGATTTTCGGAAAACGATTAATCAGTCCCGCTCATCCTGTCTGCTTTTTCTAAGTCAGCCGGGCGTTGGGCAAAGCTCGAAACAGGTTGCAGCGGTCCCGGGTCTTTCTATGATTGGTCGGCAGGTCCCGACTGCGTCTTGCCGGATGCGTCGGGATGTTTTTTGCCGAGCTAATTTATGGCGAACACGATTTTGGTTGGCGCGCAATGGGGCGATGAAGGGAAGGGGAAAATTATCGACGTGCTCACGGCCGATGCCGATATCGTCGTGCGCAGCCAGGGCGGGAACAATGCCGGGCATACTGTCATCCATCGGGGGACGAAATATATTCTGCATTTGATTCCGTCGGGCATTTTGCGTCGCGGCAAGGTCTGTGTGATCGGAAACGGAGTGGTGGTCGATCCGCTGGCTTTGGTGGCGGAGATCGAGGGCTTGCGCAAGCTCGGCATCGCCATCGGAAAAAATTTATTGTTGAGCGACTGCGCGCATCTGGTGCTGCCGTATCACCGGGCGTTGGACGAGCAGCGGGAACTGCGCAAGGGCCGCGCGAAGATCGGCACGACCAAACGGGGCATCGGGCCGGCCTACGGAGACAAGGCGGCGCGCACCGGGCTACGAGTCTCCGACCTGATGCAGCCGATGTTATTCTCGAAAAAGCTGCAGGCGAAGATCCGGGAGAACAACAGCATCCTGCAGGCGCTGGGAGCGAAGGCAATTAATTACCGCGAAGTCAACGAACAGTACCTGGCCGCGGGCCGGAAGCTTCGGCCGTTCGTGTCGAACACGGTGGTTTACCTACATCGCGCGCTGCAGCACGGGAAAGAAGTTCTCTTCGAAGGTGCGCAGGGGACCTTCCTCGATATCGACCATGGCACTTATCCGTATGTGACTTCCTCCAACACGACCGCGGGCGGGGCTTGCACGGGGAGCGGCGTTCCTCCACAGCGGATGGATCGCGTTTTGGGGGTGATGAAGGCTTACACCACGCGCGTGGGCGAGGGGGCGTTGCCTACGGAGGACCCATGGCTGGCCGGGATGCTTCATCGCATGGGGCGAGAGTTTGGGGCGACCACCGGCCGGGCGCGGCGCTGTGGCTGGTTCGACGCTGTGGCCACGCATTATGCCACCATGATTAACGGCATCGATGAGTTGGCGATTACCAATCTGGACGGGCTCGATGAGGTGGATCCGATTCGGGTCTGTGTGGGCTACCGGCTGAATGGGAAACGGCTAAAGGTGCCGCCCTGCGACGCCACGCAGCTGGCCAACTGTGAGCCGATTTACGAAGAGCTTCCCGGTTGGAAACAATCAACGCATGCAGCAAAAAAACTGATGCAACTGCCTTTGCACGCAAGGAAATACGTCAAGCGTATTTCTGAGTTGACGGGGGCAAAACTTTCCATGGTCAGCGTTGGGCCCGCGCGCGGTCAGACCCTCTTCCTCTGAAACAGCCGATGTCCGCCGCCAAGTCCGTTCCCCGGCATATCGCCATCATCATGGATGGAAATGGGCGTTGGGCCAGGCAACGCGGCTTGCCCCGAATCAAGGGCCACGAGCAGGGCGCCCAGGCCGTGCGCGCATGCGTAGAAGGATGCGGCGAGCTCAAGGTGGAATACCTCACGCTCTACGCCTTTTCGGCGGAGAACTGGCAACGGCCCAAGACCGAAGTTTTCGCGCTCATGCGTTTGTTGGAAAAGTTTCTGAAAGAGAAAACGCCCGAGCTGGTGGAGAAGAATGTCCGGCTGCAAGCCATCGGGCGGCTGACCGATTTGCCCGAGAGTTGCCAGAAACAACTGCACAAAACCATCGAGAAGACGGCGTCCAACACCGGGCTGACCC
>DASXIK010000117.1:0-2382 GCA_036498025.1 Chthoniobacterales bacterium | reverse complement strand
TGACGCTCCGGCAGGCGGGATTCAATTGCCGCACCTTTTGATTCAGGCACACAATGATCTTGTCTCGATCGGGTATGAACTCACTGCACAGGCGATTGACGTCGGGCTCGCAGGCTTGGCGCTCATCTGCTGTTCCCTGATCCTGAGCGATCGCGGCCACGGGAGCGAGCATCAGAAAAGATGTAAGAATCAAGCAAGGTAAGTTTCTCATCGGCTTTCCTAAAGTTAACGAGTGTCCCCACCCGCCGCGGCGCTCGCCTGCGGTCCCCGGCCCGGCGCCCGGCTGCGCCATGGTCCCACCCTTGAACTTTCGAGGTCCGAAGCGGTTCCTTCCGGGACCTCACACTCGTAACGCCGCGATATGGCCATACCAATTCTTCAGCCTTGGCAGTATGCTGATCTCAGAACGGAACACTGCGATGAACGGGATCTGCAAGCAGAGCTTGCGAATTGTCACAGCCTTTCTGTGCGCTTCCATTGCGACTTCCGCTTTCGCCGACCCTCCGACCGTCGAGGGGATTTGGCAGCAAATCGACCCGGGCAACGGTTACGTCGGCGGTCTCATCAGCTTCAAAGAGAAAGACGGATTGTGGGACGGATATATCGTCAAGATGTATCCAAAGCCAGGCGATCCGGTGGATCCAGTCTGCTCGGGCTGTACGGATGATCGCAAAGACCAGCCGGTCCTTGGGCTGCGGCTCATCCAA
Organism: Chthoniobacterales bacterium; assembly: GCA_036498025.1. Classification (GTDB taxonomy): domain Bacteria; phylum Verrucomicrobiota; class Verrucomicrobiia; order Chthoniobacterales; family UBA10450; genus JBBRDU01. The sequence goes on along the minus strand of DASXIK010000117.1, from coordinate 1,675 downwards.
AACGCGAAGCAGGACGGCCTAAGCTATCAAGGGGGGACCATTCTCGATCCTCGCAATGGCTCCCAGTATAGCGTCCAGCTGACGCTATCGCCCGACAACCAGACGCTCACGGTTCGCGGATATGTCGGGCTTACGCTTTTTGGCCAGAGCCAGACCTGGAAGCGGCTCGCCGAAACGGACCCCGAATATCCGAAGCCTCCTCCAAAGCAGCAAATCCACGCGAAGCCAAAGAAAGATCATTCCGCGCCGAAGCCCGTTCAAGGCCAGAAGGACGGTTCCTAGACCGGCGTGGCCTGCGGCGCCGTCCTCATCTATGGTGCTTTCGTCCAGCGGGCGTGTTTTCGGAGTCTGGCGATGGCCGTGAATGGGACGTTGCCGGAGGCGGATGCGCCGCGCCGCGCCGCGCCGAACTCTCCTTTGGCCACGCTGGCCCGCCTTTTTGTGGGGTGGACTTCGTATCATCCCGTCAAGATCATCATCGCCTTCGCCATCCTGACCGCGGCCTCCGGCGTCTATGTCACCCGGCATTTTGCTATCGACACTGACGTCAATGCATTGATTTCGGCCGATCTGCCCTGGCGGCAGCGGGAACTAGCCTACGAGTCGGCATTTCCGCAGAGCACGCAAGGGATCCTCGCGGTCGTTGACGCGCCCACGCCGGAACTGGCCGCCGCCGCCGCGACCGCTCTGGCCGATCAGCTATCGCAACAAGACGCACTCTTCCGCTCGATCGAGGAGCTTGGCGGGGGAGGGTTTTTTGAGCGCGAGGCGCTGTTGTTTCTCGATGTGCCGGATCTCACCGCCACCCTGACCCAGCTTGAGTGGGCAAGTCCGAGCCTCGCGATATTGGCGGCGGACCCGAGCCTGCGGGGTGTGATCCAGGCGTTTTCGCTGAGCCTCGGGGCTGCCCAAATGGGCATGTTCGACAGCATGCCGCAATCGCTGAACAAGCTCGCCGATACCGTCGAGAGCGTGCTGGCGGGCCAGGCCACCAGCTTTTCCTGGAAGGAATTTCTCCAAGGCGACCCGGCCAAGCCGGGCGACAGGCGCCGGCTCATCGCGATTTGGCCGAAACTCGACTTCAGCACATTGGAGCCCGGCCGTCAGGCGACGGCGGCGATCCGCGAGGCCGGCGAGCGAGCGAATCTCGCATCCGATTTTCATGCCCGGCTCAGGCTGACGGGGCCCGTTCCCATCGTTGACCAGGAATTCGCATCCCTCCAACAAGGCGCTCTAATGAACGGCGTCATCACCGCCGCGCTCGTTCTTTTGATCTTGTGGCTGGCTCTACGCTCGTCGAAGATCGTGCTGGCTGTCTCGCTGACGTTGGGCGCCGGCCTTGCGATCACCGCAGCGGTCGGACTGCTGATCGTCGGGGCGTTCAACCCGATTTCGCTTGCTTTCGCTGTTTTATGCATTGGGCTTGGAGCCGATTTTGCGATCCAGTTCAGCGTTCGCTACCGCTCTGAGCGTCATACGTGTGGAGAGCTGCGAAAAGCCCTGGCGCTTACGGGCCTTGGCGTGGGGGCGCCGCTGACTTTGGCTGCGGCGTCGGCCGCGGCCGGTTTCATGTCGTTCCTGCCAACCAACTACATCGGCATGGCCGAACTCGGCGTCATCGCGGGCTGTGGCATGGGAATAGCGTATCTGGCGAGCATGCTCCTCCTGCCGGCCC
>DASXIK010000116.1:0-2742 GCA_036498025.1 Chthoniobacterales bacterium | reverse complement strand
GATAGAAACTAAAATGCATGAAGACCTTTTGGGCAATTCTTTCCTGCCGACCGCGCAGTTCTGCGAAGCACCGGCAACCAAACTCAATACTCAACGATGAATGACTCGCGCGAAACTTTGGGCCGCGTTCGATTCCTCGTCAATGATTTTCGGCGGCCGTTGTTTTCGCCGTCAGGACGTGAGTCCTTTATGCAACGGTTCTCGAAAATCTGAGGCTTGCCGGCCGTTGTCCGGGCGCTTGCGAAATCTTCGCCGGGCAATCAGAGCGGCAGGCTTCCGCCGCCGCGGAAGGGATGCCCTGTGGTGAATCTCTTCGAGACTTGGAAGTTTCGTGATTTCTTGGTTCGACGCGAAATGTCCTGCCTGTTCACACGCCGTAGAATATTTTGATTCCCCACAACACGACGACAATGGCCGATACCAACGTGGCCACCGCCAACACACTCTCTAAGGAAGCGACTCTCATTTTACTCTCCGCTTCCCAGCCCCATCTGGGGTCTAGTTGATTCGTTGATTCGGCCGCAATCGCACGCCCTCAATCGGCGGGATGATACTCGCCCGCTGTGCTTTGCGGGGCACAGCTCCCTGGCTGGCTGGCCTTGTTCGCCCCTGCCCCTTGCCGAACTTTGCTGCTATTTTGTCCATCCTGACCCGATCAGAACAAATCCCCAGCTCAGGGAGAAAAAAACATGCGTTACCTTCACACCATGCTGCGCGTCCGCAATCTCGATACCGCGCTGAAATTCTATTCCGATGCGTTGGGCCTGAAGGAAGTCCGCCGCATCGAGAACGACAAGGGCAAGTTCACCCTGGTGTTCCTGTGCGCACCCGAGGACGTGGGCCGGCTGAAGAGTCTGCCGCAGACCCGCGGCGCGCCGCTGGTCGAGCTCACCTATAATTGGGACGAGGAGAAATACGGCGAGGACCGCCATTTCGGCCACCTCGCCTACGAGGTCGACGACATCTACGCGACCTGCGATCGCCTGATGAAGATGGGCATCACCATCAATCGTCCGCCACGCGACGGCAACATGGCCTTTATCCGTTCGCCGGATCTGCATTCGATCGAGCTGTTGCAGAAGGGCGAGCCGAAGCCGCCGGCGGAGCCATGGGCCTCGATGCCGAACACCGGCCACTGGTAAGCAAGGCGCAAGTCGAATTCCACGCAGGAACCTATCGCGCGCCTTCGCGTTGCCTCTTCGGCAGGATTTGAGGAGGAAACGATGGGTAAAGGAATTCTGCTCTGGCTGTTGGGCGTGCCGATCCCGGTGATCATTCTACTATGGTTGGTCTTCGGGCATTGATGCGAGGATGGTTTTGCCAAGGGCACATCTGGCCCCGCTGAAAGCGGGGCCTTTTCTTGCGGCCCCAGCCGGCATGTGGTGCATGGCTTTGAAAATTCCGATATGACATTTGCGAACCAACCATCGGGAGCGAAGCGTGCCGGACAACGCGCAACTGACCGTCTGGGGCCGGGCCAACTCGGTCAACGTGCAAAAGGTGCTGTGGTGCCTGTCCGAGCTCGATCTGGCTTTTGAGCGCATCGATGCCGGCATGCAGTTCGGCAAGAACGACGAGCCCGCCTATCTTTCGATGAACCCGAACGGTCGCGTGCCGACGCTGGTCGACGGTGATTTCGTGCTGTGGGAATCCAATTCGGTGATGCGCTATCTCTGCCTCGCCTACGGCAAGGGATCGAGGATCTATCCGCAAAGCCCAAAGCAGCGCGCCGCGGTCGACCGCTGGCTCGACTGGACGCTGTCGACCTTGCAGCCGGTCGATCGTCCGGTGTTCTGGGCGCTGGTGCGGACGCCGGTCGAACAGCGCGACATGGCAGCGATCCAGAAGGACGTCGACGCCGAGGCCGTGGTGTGGCGGATCGTCGAACGCCAGCTGGCAACGCGGCGCTTCATCGAGGGCGACGATTTCACCATCGCCGACATCGCGATCGGCGCCTATGCGCGCCGCTGGCTCGGCGTTGAAGGCATCACCAAACCGAAGCTTCCGCAGCTCGAACGCTGGTTCGCGCAATTTTCCGGCCGGCCGGGATTTGCGAAATTCCTCGCGCCGCCGATGTCGTAGTGTCCCGAATCCGACGTTACCGGATGAATCTGACGCCGATCGAATTGCCGCGCCGCCAAACCACCTGACAGTTTCGCCCGGTCCTCGCGTCGCGCGCAAACGCGAGCCGCAACGTGCCGGGCAACGTGCCCGCGCCGTCGGCCGTGATCTTGGCGCCTGCGCTGGAGATATCCTGCACCATGCAGTGGCGCACCGCGAAACCACCATCGAGCGTGATCCAGCCGGGCTGGCGCAGCGATTTGCGGGCTTCACGTTTTTTGGTCGCGGGCATTCCATCTGCTCCTCAAGATGGTTCACACCTACTCCCCCGGAGCTTTAAAAATCGTTGCAACTGGTATGTAATTACGGGGGTATTTTGAAGCCAGTGAGCCCCCCGGGCCCAAAAAGGCCGGTTTCCAGCGGCTTGCCGGCCTCGACAAAGGCCACTATACGTTTTGCCCGGCTGCGGGGACGCGCGCGGCCAGGTTTGCTCCCTTCGTCTATCGGTTAGGACGCCACCCTTTCACGGTGGAGAGAGCGGTTCGATTCCGCTAGGGAGCGCCATGATCTAAAAACGCAATTGATCTTCCTCTTCTTTTTGCAATTTTTGTCTAACGGGTATTGTCCGTTAGACAGTCTCTCTGTTCTCGTTTTGCACCGTTTCGACGTGCGCAAAGGCCG
>DASXIK010000115.1:0-7530 GCA_036498025.1 Chthoniobacterales bacterium | reverse complement strand
CGCTTCAGAATGCGGCCGAGGGAACGTTGATCAGCGATGCGGGTCATAGACTGGTAAGGCGGTTGTTTGGGTAAGGCGGTTTTAGGTTAGCAGTTGTGGTACCAATGTGTTTGTTCGCAGACACGCCACCTTGGACATGATCATCCTGTGCCCCATGTCCAGGCCACGGTTCTACTCTTTGTTGCATGGCCTTTGTCCCACTCTTTCTACCTGCGAATGGCCTCCCGAGGCAAGCGAAATCGGCTCATTTTGCCCCCAATTTACCGGCTTTTCCCGGAAATGTGCCGAAAACAGCGACCCACTCTGGCGCGATTCAAGCTTTATATACGGAGGATGGTCTCCCCTTGTTTCCGCGCCGCGAAATTGGCCTTGTCTTTCGCCGGCCTCCTGACCGTGGCCATGCCGGCAATTGGCGCCAATAATGGGGCCGAAAGCCCGGCCGCGACCGACGAACTGACAATGATGAACTCCGGCGCGCGCATCGAATGCATTACCCCGGATGGACAGACCGGTCACGTCTCCAAGTTGCCGTCGCCCGACCCGGACGCAGCCGCCCTGATCATGGAGGACGACACCGTCACCTGTCTCTTGCAGGAAGGCGAGACCGCCTTTGTGGTAGAGCTTCCGCAGTCCCGACTGCTGGATCGATTGACATTCCTGAACGAAAACGCCCGCGCTCGCGGAGAACTGAAAATCGCCGTGTCCAACGAGCGTTTGAAGATAGACAGTACGAACTGGGTGGAGGTGGAGGGCGTGGTCCCCTTTTCTCATAAGCGACTCTTCGGCGTTTCGCTCATTGGCATTGAGGCGAAATTCATCAGGCTCTCTTTCCGGGTGGAAAAACCAGGCCGGATTGAAGCCTTTCCCAAAGCCGCCCGCGACCCCGCGGAGACAGCTGCCGCCAGCGTCGAGGACGAACAAACCTTCGCCACCCCGGCTTTGGAAGAGCTCAACTCAAAGTTCGCCACGCCGCATTCGCGGGAAAGCGTTTTACTAACGGCCAACGCCGCTTCCGTGGGCCCTCTTTCTCCCTCGCCGCGCTAAGGCGCCGCGTCTCCGGGATCAGGTTAGCAGCTTCTGTTCGCCCTCCGGCGTATCCCAGCCTCTTTATACTAATGCGAGTCTTGGTGGCGCCGGGTCGGAAATATAATTGACGACAACAGCCGCGCCGGCAGCGCCGACAGCGATAACGCAGGCTTCGCCGATGCCTGAGCTCGCATCTGTGACAAGCGCTTTCTGGTTTTTGAGATGCCGCATCGGATCATCTGGAATACTCATGATAAATTTCAGGCAGTCCGATACTTTCCGGAAGCAGTTGCAGGGTCAAATTTTACCTCGGCGCGCGCGAAAAACGGGGGCACAGAACTAGCTCGGTAAAAACGTGCCTTGGATCATTGTGACACATGGGATTGGCTAACGGGAATCATACTGACAGACCATTAGCGCAATCGTTGGCACACGAAGGGGCCCAGCTAATACATCACGAGAACGCAATCCACCATGAGCACCATCGCGCCGTATCTGAAAGTTCTTCGTCGCCGGGCCAAAACTATTTTGAGATCGTTGCCCGGGCTACGAACGATGCAATTCGGGATTTGGATATAGCCAGCGAAGCGCTCTCCTGGCCGCAGGGCCTGGAGACATTGCTCGGCTATACCGACCCTGGTCAAGGCCGGGACCTGCGATTCTGGCAGGAGCGGATTCATCCGGCGGACTGCTCCAGCATTGCCGCCAGCATGCGCGAGGCTTTCGCCGGTCAGGGTGATTATTGGAGCGGCGAGTATCGCTTCCGGCGAGCGGACGGGGATTATCTCCAGATTCTGGAGCGGGCCGTGATCACGCGGGACGCCACCGGCAAGCCAACCCGTCTCGTGGGATCACTCATGGACATCACCGCACGCAAACAGCTGCAGGATCAACTGTGTCGCTCACAAAAAATGGAAGCCTTTGGCCAGCTAGCCGCGGGAGTCGCCCACGATTTCAATAATTTCCTAACGACCATCCTCGGCTACAGCGATCTTGTTCTCTCCGAGTCCGGCGTCAAACCGCCCGTCGCCAGCCACGTGGCCGAGATTCGCGGCGCTGCCGGCCGGGCCTCTGCCCTGGCCGATCAGCTTCTCGCCTTCAGCCGCAAACAGGCCCTCGAGCCGCGCGTCATCGAGGTGAACAATCTTGTGCAAGATCTGGAGCGCTCTCTTCTTCGCCTTCTGGGCGAAAATATTGCGGTCGTCTGCCACCTGCATCACTCCAAGGAAGGCGCCCACATCAAGGTCGATCCAAGCCAGTTGACCCAGATCATTCTCAATCTGGCGGTCAACGGACGGGACGCCATGCCTCGCGGCGGACAATTGACCCTGGAAACAGCCACGATCGCGCTTCGGCAGGAGAATCAGGCGGTGTGCGGACTGGATGTGCTTCCCTGTGGCGATTACGTCGTCATTAGTCTCAGCGATACGGGCGCGGGCATGAGCGATGAGGTCAAGGGCCACCTGTTTGAGCCGTTCTTTACCACTAAAAGAGAAAGAAACAGCAGCGGCCTCGGGCTGGCCACGAGCTATGGCATCGTCCGGCAGAGCGGCGGCGGCATTCGCATCGAAAGCGAACTGGGCAAGGGAACCCGCGTGGACATTCTTCTGCCGAAAGTTCCGGCTCCTCCGCCCCCGGCCTATAAGAAGCCGGCCGAACGGAAACTGCCTAACGGCACGGAAACAATCCTCGTGCTGGAGGACGATATCAGTGTGCGGCACATGTCGGTGCGGGTCCTGCGCAACCTTGGCTACCACGTGCTCGAAGCGGCCACGGGAGACGACGCCCAGCGTTTATTCAGCGAAGACGCCAAAAAGAAGATCCACCTTTTACTGACCGACATGGTCCTGCCGCAGATGAGCGGTCGTTTCTTTGCCGATTGGCTGCGCAAAGTCAGTCCCGAAACCAGGGTCCTGTTCGTCTCAGGTTACCTCGAGGAATCACTTCATCCAGGCGATCGCGCGGAAAGCGGAACATTTTTCCTGCCCAAGCCCTTCGATCCCGAGCAACTGGCCATGACCGTTCGCCGGGCCCTCGATTCGTAAGCACGGCGATCAGCGCGGGCGATTCGCCTGGCGCTCAATTCTCGTATCCTGCCTGCCCGCCGTGGTGGGAACAGCGAAGACGGTGAAGGACCTCACCACCTGCGGACGATCACACAACCTAATTAGCGTGATCAAAGCTCCGCAGGTCAGGTCCCTCGCCTGCGCGCGGGATGACAATCTGGCGCGGAGCGAGGACGTCCGCGCCATCGAATGGGAAAACGTTGCCGCCCTCCCGCCCAAGGTATATGGGACGTGCGTGTCGGTGACGTTCCAGGATATCGAAAAGGCGCGAGAGCGGATCAAAGATACCGTCTATTACTCGCCCTGCGCGCATTCCATTCCGCTGAGCGAAATCACCGGCATGGAGATCTTCTGCAAGCTCGACAATCTCCAGCGCACGGGAAGTTTTAAAGAACGCGGCGCGCGCAATGCCCTTGCGCAATTGTCGCCCGAGCAACAGAAGCGCGGCGTGATTGCCGCTTCCGCGGGCAATCACGCACAAGCGTTGGCCTACCAGGGGAAATTGCTCGGCATCCCCGCCACGGTGGTCATGCCGAAATTTGCGCCTCTCATCAAAGTCAGCAATTGCCAGAAACTGGGAGCCAACGTCGTCCTCCATGGCCAGGATTTCGGCGAAGCAAAGGCGCGCGCGCATGAGATCGCAGAGGAGAAAGGACTCGCCTACATCGATGGCTACGATGACCCCGCCATCATTGCCGGTCAGGGAACGGCTGCCTTTGAAATTCTCGAACGCGTCCCCGATCCGGACCTGGTCGTTATTCCGGTGGGCGGGGGCGGATTACTCGCCGGTGTGTCGCTCGCCATGAAAACGTTGCGGCCCAACCTCAAAATCGTGGCCGTTGAAGCCGAAAACGTCGCCAGTTTTTCCGCTGCTCTGGAAGCCGGCAAACCGACGCGCATCGCCATGCATCCAACGCTCGCCGACGGTCTGGCCATTCCCCAGGTCGGTGCCAACCCTTTTGAGATTGCGAAGTCACGCGTCGACAAGGTCGTCACCGTAAACGAAGAACAGATCGCCATCGCCATCCTGCGCATCGTCGAATTATCCAAAGGCGTGGTCGAAGGAGCCGCGGCCACCACTCTTGCGGCCTGTTTACTCGAGGAAATGCAGGAGTTCGCCGGGCAAAAAGCGGTCTTGCTCTTCTGCGGCGGCAACATCGATCCAAATGTCCTGAGTCGCGTGATCGAGCGCGGACTGGTCGCCGATGGCCGCCTCGGACGTTTCGTCGCTGTGATTAGCGATCGGCCCGGCGGCCTGGCCGATTTAGCCACGCGAATCGCCGCCGCCGGCGCCAGCGTCAAGCAGGTGGTCCATGATCGCGCCTTTGCCGGGAGCGATGTCTCGGCTGTGCACGTCCTTTGCACGGTGGAAACACGAGATCGCGAACATTTGAATCAAGTGCGGACCCAGCTCAAAGCCCACGGCGTGGAAGTCTACGATTCGCGCTAGACGCGCGTGCGGCTGCACGCTGCCGGGGAGCGCGCGTGCGTTCCCCAGAAAATTGAAGTTTCCCTGGAGCTTTGTAGGCTCATGCATGCACAGGGAAAAAACCGGGCCGGAGTCGATAGAATCGAGCGATTTCGACTCTTTCGCCCGGCGGCACATTGGCCCGAATGAAGAGGAAACGTCCGCCATGCTCAAGGCCATCGGCTTTGCAGAGCTGGACGCCCTGATTGATGCGACGGTGCCGCCAGGGATCCGGCTAAAACGCCCGTTGGATCTTCCCGAAGGCGAATCGGAAACCGACGCCCTGACCGAACTGCGCGCCATCTCAAAGAAGAACCATGTAGCGCGTTCTTTCATCGGCGCCGGCTATTCCGATTCGATTACGCCGCCGGTCATCCAGCGCAACATCCTGGAAAACCCCGGTTGGTACACCGCTTACACGCCTTACCAGGCCGAGATCGCGCAAGGCCGGTTGGAAGCGCTCCTTAATTTCCAAACCATGGTCACGGACCTGACCGCCCTGGATATCGCCAACGCCTCTCTCCTCGACGAAGCCACCGCCGCCGCCGAAGCCATGACCCTCTGTCACGCGGTCGCGTCCGAGCGAAATAAATTTTTCGTGGCAGATAATTGCCACCCGCAAACCATCGAGGTTGTGCAAACCCGGGCCAAACCGCTTGGCATTGAAATCGTGGTGGGCGAATTCTCGAAATGCGCTTTCGACCAGTCCGTTTTCGGCGCCCTCGTCCAATATCCCGCGACCAATGGCGCAATTTACGATTATACGGACTTCGTTAGGCAGGCGCACGCCGCCGGCGCGCTGGTCGTGGTCGCCGCCGACATTCTCGCGCTCACCCTGCTGCGTCCGCCCGGAGAATTTGGAGCGGACGTGGCCGTCGGCAGCACCCAGCGTTTCGGTGTCCCGCTCGGATTCGGCGGCCCGCATGCCGCTTACTTCGCGACGCGCGACCAATACAAGCGCCACATGCCTGGCCGCTTGGTCGGCGTTTCGCATGATGCCGAAGGCCGGCCGGCCTATCGACTCGCCTTGCAGACCCGCGAGCAACATATCCGGCGCGACAAGGCGACCAGCAATATTTGCACAGCCCAGGTTCTCCTCGCCGTCATGGCGTCGATGTATGCGGTCTATCACGGACCGCGCGGCATGACGGCTATCGCGCAACGCATTCATCAAAACACCGCGCGCCTGGCTGCCTCACTTGCTGCCGCCGGATTTCAAATCATTCACCAGGCTTTCTTTGACACTTTGCGCATCGATCTCGACAAACAGGATGCGGACGACGTCCTCGAGGCGACCGCCAAAAAGGGAATCAATCTGCGCAAGCTGGGCGACAGATCGATTGGTATCTCGTTAGACGAAACAACGACAGAAACAGATCTCGCGGATCTTTGCGGAAATCTGGGCGCCAGGTTCGATCGCTCTCTTGCTGCTTCATTCCGCGTTCCGCAATCAGCCATCCGCAATTCCGAATTTCTGGCCCATCCCGTCTTCAACACCCACGACACCGAAACAGAAATGTTGCGCTATCTTCGCAAACTCGAGTCGCGCGATCTCTCCTTGTGCCATTCCATGATCCCGCTCGGTTCCTGCACCATGAAATTGAACGCCACTGCGGAAATGTTTCCGATTTCCTGGCCGGAATTTTCGAAACTGCATCCGTTCGCACCGGCTGATCAAACGACCGGCTACACCGAAATGGCAAAGCAGCTTGAGCAATGGCTCGCCGAGATCACCGGGTTCGCTGCGGTCTCACTCCAACCGAATGCCGGTTCGCAGGGAGAATACGCCGGATTGCTCGCGATTCGCGAGTTTCACAAATCGCGCGGTAAAGGGACGCGTCACATTTGCCTGATTCCTACTTCGGCGCACGGAACCAATCCGGCGAGTGCCGTCATGGCTGGATTCAAGGTGGTGCCGGTGGCCTGCTTGAAAGATGGCGATATCGACCTGGCCGACTTGCGGGCCCGGGCCGACGAGCATGGAAAAGACCTCGGCGCCCTGATGGTTACTTACCCCAGCACGCATGGCGTCTTCGAAGCGACTATCCGGGAGATCTGCGAGATCGTGCATGCCCACGGCGGCCAGGTTTACATGGATGGCGCCAACATGAACGCGCAGGTTGGTCTTTGCCGCCCGGGCGATTTTGGCGCCGACGTTTGTCATTTGAATCTGCACAAGACGTTTTGCATTCCGCACGGCGGCGGCGGCCCGGGCGTCGGACCCATCGGAGTGGCGCGGCATCTCGCCCCATTTCTCCCCTCGATGCCGAAACTCGAAATCCGAAACTCGAAATCCGAAACCTCCCCCGGCCCGGTGGCGGCGGCACCCTACGGCAGCGCCAGCATCCTAACGATTTCGTGGATGTACATTCGCATGATGGGCCGCTCCGGCCTGAAGAAGGCGAGCGAAATTGCCATCCTCAACGCCAATTACATCGCCAAACGTCTGGATCCTTACTTTCCGGTTCTCTTCAAAGGCAAGCGCGGTCTCGTGGCGCATGAATGCATCGTCGATCTTCGCCAATGGAAATCTGTCGGCATTGAGGTCGAAGATGTCGCCAAGCGTTTGATGGATTACGGCTTCCACGCTCCGACCGTGTCCTTTCCGGTGGCCGGCACCATGATGATCGAGCCGACGGAGAGCGAACCGAAACATGAGCTCGACCGTTTCTGTGATGCCATGATTTCCATTCACGCCGAGATCGAGGCGGTAGCCAACGGAACGATGGACCGGAAAAATAATCCGTTGAAGAACGCGCCCCACACCGCGCGACAAATCGCAGCCGAAAAATGGGAGCGACCCTACACGCGGGAAACGGCGGCCTTCCCGGCCCCCTGGACCCGCGAACACAAGCTTTGGCCGGCGGCCGCCCGCATCGATAACGTCTACGGCGATCGGAATCTCTTCTGCTCCTGCCCGCCCATCGAAGAGTTCGGGAATTGAGAGTCACCGAAGAGTCTTAGGCTCCG
>DASXIK010000114.1:0-1695 GCA_036498025.1 Chthoniobacterales bacterium | reverse complement strand
CCGCAAATGGCTTTTTATCTCCCGTGAGCGGCAGCGCCCATATACCGGTAATGCTTGGCCCGCTCTGCTCCGTGTGCACCAGGTAGCGTCCGTCGGGGGAGAACTGCGGCGTGAGCAAAGTGATAGGCTCTGCCGCATTTGACTCCATTAAGACTTCTTCTTGGCCGCCGCCATTGGCCGTGCGGGCGCGCAGTGAAGTTCCCGACACAACTGATGTTCCGTTCTGCCGCGTATAGACAACTCGCTGGCCGTCAGCCGACCACGAGGGCTCCAGATGCGTCGCGCCGCCGAACGTGAGCCGGGTGCGCGATCCTGTCGCAAAGTCGAGCACCAAAATGTCAGCCTGCGGATCGCCCATGGAAACCGCCAAACGCTTACCGTCCGGAGAAATTCTTCCACTGCCTTTGTAGAATGCGCGCTCCGAAACTTTGCCCAGCGTCTTGCCGCTGCGGTCCATCCAGAAAAGGTCGGTGCCTAGAGTTTTCGATCCCGGCTCGTAGAGCAGCAAGCCGTTCTGGCTGACGGTAAATGAGGTGTGCCACGTTCCCGTGTCGTATTCGGCAAGATTGGCCACCGTCATCGGCTCACCAGAAGTCTTGCCAGTCGAGGCATCGAACTTCTGCGCCAGCAATTGCGATTGCAGGTGGAAGAGCAGATATCCGGACGCATACTGCGCGCCCGAATCCGAATCAAGGACGTGTTTGTAAGAGCCATCCGCCAGCGTCCCGAAGTAAATCCCCTGCCCTGAATCGCCTGAATGATTCGTCGCGAAGAACAGAAAATGTTTGCCGTCGGGCAGGAATTGCGGCCAGCGATGAGTTGTGTGTTTACTTGTATCGAACTTGGTCAGGCGTTCGGGCGTTCCACCAGCGGCGCTGACGCGCCACAGCGTATCCCGATAATCCGGCTCGTAGATGATGACGTTGTCTTGATTCCATGCTCCGCCGCGCGGATTCGGTGTCTCGGCCAGAATTGTGACCGGTCCACCCGCCGCCGGAATTTTCTTCAAGTGGCCGTCGGCGAAAAAGCCCAGGTATTTCCCGTCACTCGACCAGAAAGGAAATGCAGCACCCTCGGTGCCCTCGATTTTCTTTGGCGCCAACTCCGTGAGGGATTGCACGTAAATCGAGTCGCGCTCTTTCATGGTGCGCGCGCAATACGCGACCGCGGTGCCGTCGGCCTTGAGCACCGGAGGGCCAGAAAAATCTCCGGTGAAATCGAACGTCATTTCCGCTGGAGGAGGCAGGAAAGATCTCAACGTGCGCCCCTCCTCGCCCTGCCTTAGCCCCAACCAGAGAACCGCCGCGAGCAATGCCACTAAGGCCGCCGCCCACAGTGCGCGTTCCTGCCAAATGCGGCGCGGCTTGCCCGCGATCGCCGCATGCACGCCCGAGCCACCGGCGGCGATCCAGCGCAGTTCTCGCGCAATGTCTGCCGCGCTCTGCCAGCGATCTTCCGGATCTTTCGCCAGGCAATCCTGCACGACGTGATCGAGCGCCGCCGGAGCTGCAGGCTGAATTTTCGTGACTGGTTCAACCTCTTTTTCCAGGATCGCCGACGCTACCGAGATCTGGCTCTTGCCTTCGAATGCCCGACGACCCGTGATCATCTCGTGCAGCACGCAGCCCAAGCTGAAGATGTCGCTCCGCGTGTCCGCCGGTTCCCCTCGAAGTACCTCGGGAGCCAGGTAGAGCA
>DASXIK010000113.1:0-2470 GCA_036498025.1 Chthoniobacterales bacterium | reverse complement strand
AGACAGGGTTCGCCGTTCATACGCTGGAACCGCGCAGGGTGACCACCGGTGGAAGGCTGGCTGCTCTCCGTGCCGGCACATAACTCGCGATGAAGACAGCAATGAGAGCGAGCACGGTGGCCCAGAAATAATGCCACCAATTCCACGCGACCAGGAAGTGGTCGGCATAAAGAAGACCACGCACACGGATGGGGATGTGGGAAACGCCCCAGGTCAGGAGAGCGCCGAGAATGCAGCCGAGAATCGAACCGGCGACGGCGACCATGGCCCCCTGCCAGAGGAAAATGGCACTGATATCGCCGCGCCGGTAACCCATGGAACGCAGGATGGCGATCTCCTTCACTTTGGCCAGCACCGACATGGTGAGGACGTTGAAGATGCCGAAGCCGGCCAGCAGAATGATGAGCGACACCGTCACGGCGGCGGAGGCGCGCAGAGTCAGAAAGAGTTGCAAATTGGCCTCTTCACGATCCTGCCAGCTCTGTGAATTATGCTGGAAGAGAGTTTCGAAATGCGCGGCCAGGGCGGGGGCCCGGTTCACATCGCGCAATTTGTAGATAATCATGGATGCCGAGTAGGGCTTGCGCAGAAGTGTTTGGGCCACGCGCGCATGACAATAAATCCGAGTCGAATCGATCTGACCAACGCCGCTGCGGGCAATCGCGGCCACGGCAAAGCGCCGATAGGTCCCGCCGGGAGAGAGTAACTGGATACTATCGCCCACCGAGGCGTTGAGAATTTCGGCGAGCCTCGAGCCGACGATGATCGAGGCAGGGTTGTTGCGGAAATCGGTCAGGTCGCCCTCCACGATCTGGCTGGCCAGGTTGGTGGTTTGCATGTGCAAGGCCGGATCAATGCCGAAAAGATCGACCGTGGCATTCTCAAAGCCGGAGCGCGCACTCAGCGTGCCGCGTAAAACGGGCGAGCAAGAGACCACATTGGGAAACTGCCGGCTAATCCGCATGATCTCGGTCGGATTCCGCACACCTTCGAAATATTGACGCCGGGCCACATTGACCCTGGCCATTTTGCTCGGAACAATCGAATTACCCCGGGGTTGGAAAGGCGAGCGCACCAGCAGGGCGCCGTTGGTCCCCAAAGTGGAGTCGATAAAAAATTTGGCGAAGCCCTGAGTCTGCGCCTGGGTGCAGATAAAAAACCCCACCCCGAAGACGACGCCGCTCAGACTCAGGAGCAGCGCGCGTTTGCGGTGCGTCAGAAACCGGATGGCGATGTAGAACGGCGGAGTCACGGGGCGCCCGGAAGGTCGATTTGCCGCTGCCGCGCGGGGCGCCCGGGGCGGAACTGGTCCTGATCAGCCAGGACCACGTGATCGCCTAACGAAAGGCCCTCGACGGCTTCGGCGAAATCGAGGGTGCGAAAGCCCACCTTGACCGTGCGAGCGTGGACGATGCCGTGTTTGACGATGAGTGCCTGGTCGACCAGGAGAGCACGGGTGGGCACGAGCAGAACGTTGTCATGCGTGCCCGTGATGATGTTCATTTCGCCGGTCATGCCGGCCATGAGATTGTCCGGAGAATTCTCCAGTTGCAGGACAACGGTGTAGCGCTGGGTCTCCGGGTCGGCCGCGGGCTGGACCGCGGAGACACGGGCGGTGAACGCTTGATTGCGATAGGCGTAGAGCTGAACGGCCGCTTTCATGCCGTTCTTTACTTCGCCCACGTCTTCTTCGTTTACTTCGCCGCGGACATAATTCTTGCGGGAGGAAACAGTGAAAAGCTCGCTGTTTTCCGCGACGAGTTCTCCATCGATTGTCTGGATGCCGGTGAGCAGGCCATCCATCGGTGCGCGGATCTCGGAGTTTTTCATCTGGGCCTCGAGTTTCTTGCACGCGTCCTCCAGGCTTTCCAGGCTGCGGGTCCTTTCGATCCGTTCGGTTTCCACCACGCCCCGAAGGCGTTTGGCCTCGCTCTTGGCCTTTTCAAAGTCCACTACGGGCACGTTGCCCGGCGGCAGTTTTTCCAGCCGCTGCAAATTGTCTTGCGCGGTGGTGAGCAATTCGGAGGACGGCAGGGGCAGCGCGGCCCGTTGCGTGGCCGCCTGCAGATCGGCCCGCGCCTGCTTTAACTGCCTGGCCGTGGCCTCATCGGCGATGGTGGCGATCAATTCTCCTTTCTCCACGCTTTTGCCAATGGCGCCACGACCGGCCGCGAACGATTCAGCCAAATGGATAAAGCCGGAATTCTGGGCCTTCACCCGAACGACGAATGCCGGTTCAATCCGCACCGTCCCATAGACGGCGGAGACGGCCGTGCCCGTACGCACCGTGGCGACCTCGGCCACCGGCAGCATAAGGTACCACAGCAGCGCGGCCAAAATCAGGATTGGCGGGCTGGCCCAGGCTAGGCTCTTGGGTGACGGCAACTTCAAGCGTCGGGATTATGGCACGTTTTTGGGTCGCTTATCTTCAGAAAATTGAAAATAGCGTCCCGTGGTGCGATCCCACTCT
>DASXIK010000112.1:0-2783 GCA_036498025.1 Chthoniobacterales bacterium | reverse complement strand
TGTTTCTAAACATGCAACATTTCACAAACTTGGCGGAGCTTTTTGTCCTGGCCTAACCGTTTTTGAGATCGGCCAATTCGCTGACTCATCGCCGCATATTCGATTCCTCCAAAGAGCGCACCCAACTCGCTTAGCCTCGGTCCTCCCTTCTGCCACGCAAGCCATATCGCGACATTGCGCAGTTCGGAGCCGTATGTCTGTTTTCCCAAGAGTTGATCGACCGATGTCTTGTAATGCCTGGCCACGCAGGCGTCAGCGACCGGGTACTTAGGGATCACCGCCGGACTTCCGCATGTTTATGTTCCGCGTTCCGCCTTTGGCGTCCTTTTTCGGTTTGAGGTCGCGCGGCTTTTTCGCTGTCGATGTTTTACGTTTTGTTGCCATCTGTTTCACCAGCAACCGGGAAGGGGTTCGGAAGATCAGTCCCCGTCCCTTTTGGATTTCTGCGTCACCGCGTGGCCTGGCCGGCCAGATATTGTTGGATCAGCTCCCAGACGAAGCGCAGGTCGTTCTCGGTGGTGAGAATGTTTCCCAGGCCTAGCCGGATGGCCGCGCGGCCGTGCAGCTGGGTTTGCGTCAGATAGGTTTTGCCGGAGCGATTCAATTCCTCGACCATCTCGGCGCAGCGCCCATCCGCCTTTCCTCCGGCGAACCCGAAACAGACCACCCCCATGACCACGGGGGCCAGGATTTCCAGCCGCGCATCGGAGCGCACCCAATCGGCAAACAGATGAGCCATGCGCACATGGTCCCGGATGCGCGCGGCCAATCCCTGGCGCCCAAATGTTCTCCATACCATCCATGCTTTGAGGGCGCGGAAACGGCGGCCTAACGGGACACCGTAGTCCATGTAGTTCGTCTCGGCGCCGATACTGTCTCCGCGCAAGTAAGCCGGGACGAGACTGAAAACTTTGCGCAGCCGTTCAATGTCGCGCACGTAAAGCGCGCTGAAATCAAACGGCACAAAAAGCATCTTGTGCGGATTGATCACCAGCGAATCGGCCTCGGCCCATCCCGCTTTGACCCACGACATTTCCGGAAGCAGGGCCAGCCCTCCTCCGTAGGCCGCATCGATGTGCAACCAGAGACCGTGATCCCGGCATACCGCCGCGATCTCCGCCACCGGATCGACCGCCGCAGTCGATGTCGTCCCCACCATTGCCACCACCGCCAGCGGCCGGAAACCTTGCCGCGCATCTTCGGCGATCATTTCCTCCAGAGCCGGAACGCGCATGCGAAATTCGGCGTCGCTGGCGATGCGGCGCACGTTGCTCTCGCCCAGCCCGAGGGCGATGGCCGCTTTTTCGGTTGAGCTATGGGCCTGGTCGGACGCGTAAATTCTAAATTGCGGAAAGCCCCGTCCCGCCAGGCCGGTTTCGCGGATGGATTCTCCCGCCGCCTCGCGCGCGGCGGCCAGCGCGTGCATGGTCGCGATCGAAGCCGTGTCATAGACGACTCCGGTGAACGCGGCGGGCAGATCCAGCCATTGGCGGAGCCAATTCAAGACCACCGTTTCCAGTTCGTTCGCCGCCGGCGAGGTCCGCCAGGTCATGGCATTGACGTTGAGCGCGGCGGCAATCATCTCCGCGAGAATGCCAGGGGCCGTGGTGGTCGATCCAAAATATCCCATGAAGCGCGGGTGCCCCCAATGCACCACGCCGGGGACGAGAATTTGATCAACATCCCGCAGGATGTCTTCCAGCGGCTCCCCCTTTTCCGGAGCAGACTGCGGCAGCCGCGCGATGATGGCTCCCGGCTCTGCCGTCGGCGAAATGGGGCGGTCCAAAATTTGTTCGCGATAATCGGCGATCCAATCCGCCACTTCGTGCAGGTGCCGCCGAAAAGACTCATTGGAAATGTCGCCCAGTGCGTTCTCCGAGAAGTTGGATGTCGCGGTCATGCCGGATTCTGGCCGCACATGGCTCTTCCTGCAACGCGCTGCCTTTGCTCGTGCACTCAAGAGATAGAGAAGGTTTAATTGCGCTTTGCCTGATGGAGCGACTCCATCTACGGTGGACCGTCCTGCTTCCGATAACTTCATGGCCAATCAGCCCCCTGCCCTGCAAACGATCCAGCTGCCGCAAATGCCGCACATCCCCGTGCGCCTGATCGCCAGCCTGATCGCCATCGTTCTGCTGATCACGCTGGTATGGACCTCTTATTATACTGTGCAGGCAGAATCGGAGGGCGTCGTCTTGCGTTTTGGCCGATTCTTGAAAACCGTCGAGCCCGGCCTGCATTTCAAACTTCCCTTCGGCATTGACCAGGTCGCCGTTCTGCCGACACGGCGGCAATTGAAGCTCGAATTCGGTTTCTTTACGGCGGGTTACACGAACTACGACCAGCCGGCCCGGGACGGCGAGAACGAAAAATCGATGGTCACGGGCGACCTCAACGCCGCGCTCGTCGAATGGGTCGTGCAATATCGAATCGACGATCCCAAGCAGTATCTTTTCGATGTGCGCAATCCCGGGCAGACTCTGCGCGACTTGTCGGAAGCGGCCATGCGCGAAGTCATCGGCGACCGCACGGTGGACGAAGTGATCACCATCGGCCGGCAGGACATAGAGGTGGCCACCCTGGCCCGCATGCAGGAACTGGCGAAGCGTTACCAGTTGGGCGTGCGCGTTGACCAGGTGCAACTGAAGAACGTGAACCCGCCGGCGGAGGTGCAGGCTTCGTTCAACGAAGTGAACAAGGCGCAGCAGGACCGCGAGAACGCCATCAACATTGCCAATGGCGATTACAACCAGGCGGTCCCGAGGGCGCGGGGCGAAGCCGAC
>DASXIK010000111.1:0-3462 GCA_036498025.1 Chthoniobacterales bacterium | reverse complement strand
GCGACTTCGTTGGCTTTGGCGGAAAAGGTTTTCATGGGCGGTGAAAAGGGCACGGAAACTACGAGCCGAGGGTGCGGGTGTCAACAGCGGAAGTGGGCTTGGGGCAGCGAGGCTGGCACCGGCCCTGCTTATAATTACTATAATGAGCCGAGTTCCTCGTTTTCTTTTTGTTCTTCTGGCCATGATTGCCGGGATCGACCTTGCCCAGGCCACCGAGGTTACCGCCGCAGAGGTGATCCACGAAATGAACCTCGCCCGGCAAGATCCGGGAGCCTATGCCAGCCTCTTGAAAGATGTTCGCGCGACCTTCAACGGCAGATTTTTTGTCCTTCCCGGGCAGACCAGAGTTTATGCAAAGGAGGGGGTCGGCGCGGTGGATGAAGCGATTCATTTTCTGCGCGCGGCCCAGCCGCTGCAGCCCCTGGCCTTGTCGCCGGGTCTGAGCCGTGCGTCGGCCGATCATTGCGCTGAGCAGGCGGGGGGCGCGGTGGGGCACGGCAATCCGGCCAGCCGCATTAACCGCTACGGCACGTGGGCAGCATCGTGGGGAGAAAATATCGCATATGGCAAGACCAGCGCGCGGGACGTGGTCTTGGCGCTCATCATTGACGACGGGCTCCCAGGCCGGAAGCATCGAGCCAACATCTTTGCCGGTAAATTCAATTACGCGGGCGCGGCCTACGGGCCACATGCGCGTTACGGAAGCGTGTGCAGCATCGATTTTGCGGGCGCCTATTTCGAGCGCGGCGGCCAGGCCGCCGGAGGCGCGCTCATGGCGAAGAATTACTAGGCCGCTGACGTCGCCTAGGAATTGTGGCGCCCGTGCGTTTGCGGGATCTTGTTCAGCACCGGCTGGATGGCGGGATCGGCCTTTAACAAGGCGGCTCGCATGGCTTCGCGATACTCCCGGCGAGCCTGTCTCATCTTCACCTGGGCTGCCATGACGGCGGGGTCCTGGATGGCCTTGGCATGAGCCGATCTCAGTTCCTCGCGCTCCGCGGGGGAAAGGCTGGCCAGTTTCTGGCGCCCACGCGGGCCGACTCCATCGGCCTCTTCCGAATCTTGCGCCCCGACCAGGGGAGCGAGCTGCACCATGCTGCAGAGGGTAACAATCCAGACTAACGATTTCATTTTCATCACTGGATTAAAACCGGCGGCACGGAGAAAGTTGCGCGGCCCGCGGTCATTCGCCGCCTAGGGGAACGTCCCGCGTTGGCGCTGGCATTTTCCCGGGTTGCGCTTAATGGTTGCCCCGCCCCCTATGGCAAACCCGGAAAAGGAAACAGTCAAAACCGCGATTACTCCGCGGCGGGAGGAAGACTTTCCCGAGTGGTACCAGCAGGTCATCCGCGCGGCTGAGCTGGCCGAGTCCTCGGATGTGCGCGGGTGCATGGTCATTCGCCCATGGGGCTTCGGCATTTGGGAAAACATGCAGCGCCACCTCGATGCCATGTTTCGCGCCACCGGGCACCGGAACGCCTACTTCCCGCTGTTCATTCCCCTGAGCTTTTTCGCGAAGGAAGCGGAGCACGTGGAAGGCTTCGCCAAGGAGTGTGCTGTGGTCACGCACACCCGGCTGGAGGTGGATGCTGAGGGCAAAATGAAGCCGGCCAGCGAGCTGTCCGAGCCCCTGGTCGTTAGGCCAACTTCCGAGACGATCATTGGCGCGAGTTACGCCAAGTGGGTGCAGTCCTACCGCGATCTGCCCATTCTCATCAATCAATGGGCCAACGTCGTCCGCTTGGAAATGCGGCCGCGGCTGTTCTTGCGCACCACGGAATTTCTCTGGCAGGAAGGGCACACCGTGCACGAGACCGAGGCCAAGGCGCGCGGGGAAACGGAGCAGATGCTCGACGTTTACGAGACTTTTGTGCGCGATTACCTCGCCATTCCGGTCTTTAGCGGCGAGAAATCGGAGAGCGAGCGGTTCCCGGGCGCGGTGCAAACCCTGGCCATCGAAGCCATGGTGCAGGATCGCAAAGCCATTCAGGCAGGCACATCCCATTTTCTCGGGCAAAACTTTGCCCGGGCGAGCGGAATTCAATTTCAAAATCGGGAGGGCAAACAGGAGTTCGGATGGACCACCAGCTGGGGGGTCAGCACGCGACTCGTCGGCACCGTGATCATGGCGCATGCCGATGACGACGGCCTGGTTTTGCCGCCACGAATCGCGCCGACCCAGATTGTCATTCTGCCGATCACAACCAAGGAAGAGAGCCGAGCGCAGGTGATGGAGGCGTGCGACAAGCTGGCTGGGCAATTGCGGGCGGCGCAATACGCGGGCGCGCCCATCGAAGTGGAGATCGACCGCCGCGAACTCGGCGGCGGAGTGAAGAATTGGGAGTGGATCAAGAAAGGCGTGCCGGTCCGGGTGGAAATTGGGCCGCGTGATCTGGCAAAAGGAACGGTGGCGGTGAGCCGGCGCGATCAACCGGTGAAGGCGAAGGAGTTTTTGGCGATGGACGAAATGGTCGCGCGGGCGCCGGCGTTGCTCGCCTCGATGCAGCAGAATTTATATGACCGCGCCAAACAATTTCGCGATGCCCACACGCGGGTGGTCGATTCGAAGGAGGACTTCTACGACTTTTTCACGCCCAAGAACGCGGCCAAACCCGAGATCCATGGAGGGTTTGCCCTGGCTCACTGGAATGAATCGGCCGCGGTGGAGGCGCAGATCAAGACTGATCTGAAGGTTACCATTCGCTGCATTCCGTTTCGCGAGAAGGCTGAAGCGGGCCGTTGCCCGTTTTCGGGGGAGCCGAGTGCGCGGCGGGTTATCTGGGCCAAGTCATATTAGTGATTCGCTCTTACAGGGGATTGACGCGGAAGGCTCGCGCCCGTTTATTCACGCGGGGCCGATGGAATTGAAGCTTTACAGCCGCGGATGTTGTTCATGGTGCCTTGATGCCAAGGATTACCTGGAGGAGCGGGGCTACAAATTCGTTGAAGTCGATGTGGGTCAGGACCGGGGTGCTTATGAAGAGATGAAAGAATTATCCGAGCAGACGTATGTGCCGACCTTTGTGGCAGGCGACAAAGTGCTGGCGAATTTCGATACCGATCAGCTTGAGAAGTTTCTCAGCGAGCACCAGATCGAGCCCTAAATGTTATTTGGTTTTTTTCTTACGCTTGGCGTGGCGGTCCTTAGCGTCGCCCTGCGCAGCTTTCAAAGTTCCTTCGCGCAGAAGACAGGCGCTCTCGGGATCCTGGTAGCATCGTATCTCCTGGTTTATTTCGCGACCGGCAGCTGGCTCCTGGGATTGCTGGGCGCTCTCAGCTGGCTCTTTCTGCCTTGGATTGAAATTCTTACGCGCATTCGGGCACTCCGTCTGCCCAAGGAAAAACGGCTCCGGCCCAAGACCGCGCCGTCAGCGGATGTCTTCCCCAGCTTGAACGATATCACCCATGAAATTGAAGGTGCGGGCTTCGTCCACGTGAACGACGCGGGCTGGGATTGGGAGG
>DASXIK010000110.1:0-17238 GCA_036498025.1 Chthoniobacterales bacterium | reverse complement strand
AAAGATCGGGTGCCCCGTCGAGCGGAAAAACTTCTTCGTAAAGGGCAGGAGATGCGGCGTCCATGCGCCCATGGTCGCCACGACCACATCCGCTGGCAGTCGCGTTCCATCACGCAGGACCACGCCTTTCACCCCGCGGCTGTCCAGGTCGAGCTCGCGAAAGGCCGCCCCTTCGCGCAGTTCTATCCCCAGGGAGCGGGCCACGTTCAGAAGTTCTGTCACCACCCGTCCGCTTTCGGCATAACCACCGGCCGGATCGTAGACTCCGTCCCTGAAGCGCGCCGGGTTCCAGGCGGGAAACCTTTGGCCTAACCGGTCCGGGGTTATGCGCTCGACCCGGTGCCCGCGTTGCTGCAGCACGCGGCAGGTCTCGTATTCATAATCCCCGGGCTGCATCTCTTCCTGGCAAAGGAACATGACGCCGGTTTCGTGATAGAGAGTGAGGCCGAACTGCGCATTCCATTGGTGCCATCCGGCAATGGCGCGCTCGCCCATGGCGGTGTAATCCTCGTCCGCGCCATAACACGATCGCACCGCTTTGCTGATGTCGGTGGAAGCGGCTAACGGATGCGGCAGGGGCCCGGGATCAAGCAACGTGACTTGATGGCCGCGCTTGCACAGTTCGATCGCCGCCGCCGCTCCGTTCACGCCAGCACCGAGAACGAGGATTTTACGCATCCGTAAGAAGTTAGTTGGCCAGAATACTAAAGGGAAAGATCGAGCACGATTTTTCCGCTGCGCTTTTCCGCGCTCGCATGGGCGACGGCCGCCAGGATATCGGTGATGGCGTAGGTCTTTTCGACCTTGGTTTTGAGCAATCCGCGTCCCGCCATGGAAAACAGAGGCGCAAATGCCGCCATCCGCTCGGCCGGAGTCGCTCCATCGTACCATTTATTAATCCAGAGCCCGCGAAAAATCAGATTCTTGAAGATGAGCAACCCGTTGGGCATGCGGAGCGGTTGCAGACCCATGGCGCCGTAGGTGACCATGGTGGCATCTGGGGCGAGGGCGTTGGCCAGGCGCAGCGCGCTCTCGCCTCCGACGGCATTCAGTCCGAGGTGAATGGGCGCACCGTTCACGGCCGTTTTCACGGCGTCGCGCAAATTCTCGTCGTCGAGCAGGACAACATCCGCACCTTCGTCTTTCAGCTCGTTAATCAAGTCTGGCCGGCGCACCACGTTCACCGTTTTGTATCCGAGCTCGCGCGCGATCTGGATCACAGCGCGGCCGGCGGCGGAGTTGGCCGCGTTTTGGATGACCCAATCACCCGCCTGCAACTGCACGAAGCCGTGCAGCAGGCGCCAGGCGGTGAGGGGATTGACCTTCAGCATGGCCGCTTGTACCGGATCGATCTCCGGTGGCACCACCACGAGCGCAGCTGCCGGAACGGCCAGGGCCCCCCGCCAGGTGCCCGTGTTGTGTGGCAGGATTACCAGATCGCCCGTCTGCACATTTTGCACATTGGGTCCGATCTTCGTGACCGTGCCGGCGCCTTCCATTCCCGGAGTGGCGGGAAGCGGCAGGCGCACCGGATATTTGCCTTCGATCATATTAATATCCGCCGGATTGATGGGAGCGGCCCGCATTTGCACCACCGCCTCTTCTGTCCCCGCTTCCGGCCACGGCCGTTCCTCCACGCGCAGCACTTCCGCGGGATTTCCGTGTCTTTCGTAGACAACTGCGCTAAAAGTTTTTTTCACAGATGGCCCCGGCGCTGCATCCTACATCGAACGTTACCGCCGGCAATCTGCAATCCGGCGCGCGCGTGGCTCTGCTTGGGCTGGCCATTAATTTTGTCGTGGCCACCGCCAAAATTCTGGCGGGCCTCTTCGGCAATTCTTATGTGCTCATCGCTGATGGGATTGAATCGGCTCTCGATATTGCCGGGTCGGTGATCATCTGGGGCGGACTTAAGTTGGCCTCGCTTCCTCCGGATGAGACGCATCCTTACGGCCATGGCAAAGCGGAACCCATTGCCGCCATTATCGTTTCCCTTTGCGTGCTCGCCGCCGCCCTCGGGCTTTCCATTCAGAGCGTGCGGGAGATTCATTTGCCACATCACGCCCCGGCGCCCTTTACCCTGGTCGTGCTGGTGGTCGTGATCGTCGTCAAAGAAATGATGTACCGCTACGTCATCCGGGTCGGGCGCGACGTCGAAAGCACGGCTGTGCAAACAGACGCGTGGCATCATCGCACCGATGCGCTCACTTCAATGGCGGCGCTCGTTGGTATTTCCGCCGCTCTCATTGGCGGAAAGGGCTGGGAAAGCTCCGATTCCTTGGCCGCTCTTTTCGCCTGTGCGCTGATCGCTACCAATGGCTATCGCCTGCTGAAACCCGCGCTGCAAGAGATCATGGACACGGCCCCGGGCGGTCCCATCGTGGGCCAGGTGCAGCAGGCCGCCGCCTCGGTCGTCGGTGTCCGGGAAGTGGAAAAATGTTTTATCCGCAAGATGGGACTCAGCTTCTATGTCGAT
Organism: Chthoniobacterales bacterium; assembly: GCA_036498025.1. Taxonomy (GTDB): domain Bacteria; phylum Verrucomicrobiota; class Verrucomicrobiia; order Chthoniobacterales; family UBA10450; genus JBBRDU01. The sequence goes on along the minus strand of DASXIK010000110.1, from coordinate 14,762 downwards.
CTGCATGTCGGCGTGAACGGCGAAATCTCCGTGCGCGAAGGGCATCACATCGCCAATGCCGTCAAGGCTGCCATCCAGGAGAGTAACCCGCGAATCGCTGACGTGCTCGTGCACATCGAGCCGGCGAGGAAATAGGGTCCTGCGGAGTTCTTTTACCAACGCGCTGTTACATGCGGCGACGCCCCGACAGAGCGGGGCGGCTACAGCGCTCTCTTCCTGTAGCCGCGGCGTTCTGGCGCCGTGCGGGACGCGACGTCGTCACGAACCGTTAGGCGGGTCGGCGCCCATATATTTGGGACACGACGGCGCGTGTCCCTCCATTTACAAATTGTCGCTTTGCAGCACGGCGATGAGCGCGTCCGCAAGGCGCGCTCGCGCTTTTCCAACCCGTCGGGCGAAAAGCAGTAATCTCGGAACCGCGGCCGGATTTCGCAGAAGATGCAGGGCGAGCTTCGCCAATTCAGTTTGCTGTCGCTCCATGTTGAAAAGAACCTCCGGTGCCGCGGGCAACGGCTGCGACGGAGTGTCGCTGATGACGCGGAGCGAGAGAAAAGGAATGCCGCGAGCCTTGCACTCTTTCGCAATCACTTCCGTTTCCATATCGACGGCCGCCGCATCGGTTGTTTGCGCGAGACTGGCGCGTTCCGCCGCCGAATTGATCACCTTGGACGAGGTGAAAAGCCTTGCGACCCGCGGCGTTCGATTGGCCAAACTCTGGCGTGCCAATGCCAGTAGCCGCGGGTCCGAAAAATTCTCCGCCAGAAACAAGTCGCCTACCCGCAGATCGTCGCGCATCCCTCCGGCAAAGCCGGCACTGATGACGAGTTCCCAGGTCGCTTCCCGCAGGAAATTCGGCAGGCGAGCCCGGCAAGCGTCCGCTCCCACGCCGGTGTGGAAGACTTGGATGCCTTTGTTCTGCAGCTTCGGAAGCCGGCGAGCAAAGTCGGAACTCTCCGCGGGCAGGGCAAAAGTAACGGCAATCATCCGATGCGAGAAGACCGGGCGCGTCGGCGCCGGTTAGGGCGGCGGCGCTTCCGTGATGTGCACCACGAAACTCCTCTTGTCCGCGCTGTCCGCCGATAATTCGTTAGGCGACGGCGACGGGTTCGCTCCGCCGAGCGCGGCCAGGGCCGCGCGGAAGTCCGGCTCTCGCCGGGCGGGAACATCGACCAGCACACTAAGGCTGCCGCCCTCCCGCAGTCCCTTGGTGGCGGAACCCTCGGAGCGTTGCGCGGCCAGCACCACCTGGTCGGCCACATGGTCGAGCTGGCCCGCAGCTGTGAGAATCTTGAGATCGATGGCCAGCGGCGCGGAGTTGAGGGCGGCCGCGGCCCGGCGCGCCGATGCGCGCATCTGTTCTTGAAACTGCTCCTGCAGTAATTGTCGGTTGGGATTAGTGGCCTCGTGTCGTGCGATGAAAAGCAACCCGGCCCCCACGTTCACCGCCACGAGAATGACAAAAGCAGTTCCGACGCGCAGAGCGATTCGCCGTCCGCGCTCGGTCGTCTCGGGCTCGTCCGGGAGGATTACCTCACGGCTCTCTCCCCGCATGCTGGAGTGAATGCGCCGGGCTGCCGCGAATTCCTTTTGCAGCTGCGGGTCTTCGGCAATCTCCTTTTCCAGGCGCGCCCGTTCCCAATCGGGAAGCTTGCCCTCAAGATAATCGAACAGTTTGTCTGGATTCATGAAAGGCGCAGCCACCGTGCCGCCGGAGTTGTCATCGCGCAATGCCTAACTATCCCCGCCGGCAGCGTCCAGGCGCGTCCGGTAGGGGCATTTGCTCTTTCCCCCCATGGAAATAGACTGTTTGTCGAGTGGGAAATGAGGATCTCGTAGAATGGCGGGGAGCATGGCGGCGCCGTGCGACCATCGCGCTGGCCATCTTTGTGGTGTTGCTCCTGCTTTTTCATCGCCCCCTTCTCCTCAGTCTGGGCGAGCGGATAGGCGTTCATCTGGCCGCCAACGAACATCTCAAGCTCGCATTCCGCCTTGAAGGCAATGTCTTTACACGATTGATCGCGCGCAATGTTCATATCACCGCCACGGGTCCGACTAACGTCGAGTCGATCGATGCTGATTTTGTGCGCGCGGATTTCAGTCTCTGGCGGCTGATGCGCGACGGTTGGGAAAGTGCGGTGCGCGACGCTGAAGTGCGGGGAGCGCGCGTTGTCCTCGATCCTGACAAGGACACCATCAAATCGTCCAAGCCCGATGAGTTGTACAAGATTTTTCCCGACCGCGTGCGCATCTCCGACGCGACTCTCGTTATCCGCGACAAGGCGCACGATTTTGTGGTGGAACATTGCGACCTAACGCTGGATCCCGCCAAATCCGGCGAATTGCATATCCAGCGGCTGCAAATGATCGGCGGCCAAACCTGGTCGAACTTGAGCGCGGAAACTTCTTACGTCGGCCGGAACATTGCCGTGATCAATCTCGCACTGGGGGACGACCGGATCGAGCGTCTTAATCTTGATGCTTCGCGCGTCCGCGAGAAGTTGCCGCGGCTCAACCTCGAGGTGGTGGCATTGGTCGGCGGAGGCCGCGTCTCCGGTTCAATGAAGGTTGTCGAAAAGGGCTACTCGGTTCTGAAGGAAACTGAATTGGAGGTGAAGAATGTTAACGCCGCCGCCGTCGATAAGTATGTGAACCTCCCGGACGGCATCCTCGGCGGGCATATTGATGACTTAAAAGGCGCACTCGCCGGCGACTTCGACAAGCCCGAAACCTGGGTGGGCGACGCGACCCTTCAGGTTTCAAATTTTCAAAGCCCGGCCGGCGGCTTCGACCGGGGAGTGTTTGCGGTTTGGGCCAGGGATGGAAAAGCGGGACTGAGCTCTGCCGAAATCGCCCTGGGGCAAAGCCATCTGCAGATTCGCGGCAGCGTGACTTTACCGGGCAACATTAAAGAGTTCGGCCGGGCGCCGGGACATTTGGAAATGACCAGCGAGGCCTTCGATCTTGCCCCGGTCACGGCGTCGATGCCGCTGCACTTGACCGGTTCGGCTCAGATCAACGGCCAGATCGACATCAAGAACGAAAGACTCGATTCCAGTCTGAATGTTTCTGCCACGACCGTTGGCTTTCAGAATGGAACCGTCGGAAAATTGGAAGCGACCGTCAACGTATCGAAGACCGTTCCTCCCGCGCGAGTGAGGCAGCCATGGTACGCGGACCTGCAGTCGAAGATGACGTTCACCATGTCCGATGTTCGCTTTCGCGAGTATGCGCTGGATTCAGTCGCCGGGACGCTGCAGAGCAAAGAGGATCGTTTCACGGTCGATGAAGTGCGCGCGACGCGGCGACAGAATGAGCTGGTTCTCCGCGGCGACTACCGATTGCCGGCCGACCTGGGAAAGGCGGCCAGCCAGCCGGCGAGCGTGGACCTGACCTTGAACGCGCCGGAACTGGCTGATTACTGGTCGGGCGACTCGCCCGACAAGGTGAGCGGGCCGTTGCAGATCAATGGACAGGTTCATTGGGCCGAGCGCGTGGGTAATGGCCAGGTCTCGGTTTCCGGGTCGAATCTTCGTCTGCGCAATCTCGTCTTCCGGCAGGTGAGTTCGCAATGCGCGATCGCCCACAGCGTGGTTTACGTTAACGACTTCACCGCGGCCTTGAATGACCACGATTTTCTCGGCGCTTATGGATCGGTCGATCTGCGGTCGCCATTTCGTTACACTGGAAAAATCTCCACGAGCATCGCCGATCTCTCAACTTTCAAGCCGATCCTGGAGGCGTCCGGAAACACCAACGAACTGCGCGGCACGCTGGCGATGGATTGGGAAGGCCACGGAGAGATCCGGACCATCAACAACACCGGGAAACTGAATCTCTCGCTGGAGAAGGGTCGTTACGGCAATCTGCAATCGCTGCGCGCGCGCGTTGACGCCAGTTACTCGCCTGACGGGCTCGATGTCCCGGTTATCTTCCTGGCGAGCGATCGGATGAATTTTCAGGCGGTCGCGCGGGCCAGCGGCGAAACGTTTGAGATCAGCAAGATTCAGCTGGATCAGGGCCCGGCGAAGTACGCTTCCGGGTATGTTTCCCTTCCTTTCATTTGGAAAAATCTCGGTACGAACTCCACGCCTTTCCCGCCTAACGGACCGGTGCTGGCAAATTTCCAATCGGAAAATATCGATGTGAAACGGTTGTTCGAAGACGTGGGCGTGCCGACGGCCGCCAGCGGCCTTCTGAACGTCAAGATGGATGCGCGCGGCACGCTCGAGCAGTTGCAGGCCCGACTCGATCTGCAGGCGCGCGACCTCCGCTCGGAGCGTTTGCCCAGCCTGGAACCGGCCAGTCTTGACCTCACGGCCGAGGCCGGCGGGGAACAAATCAAAATTACGGGCAAACTCCAGCAATCGAAAATTCAGCCATTACAGCTGACCGCCAGCATGCCCTTCCGCGCGGCCACCGTTTTGCGTGAGCGGAAAGTGCCCGAGACCACGCCGATCATGGCTCATCTCGTGCTGGCACGCAGTTCGGTGAATTTTCTCCGGCAATTCATCCCCCAGGTCGAGCAATTGGATGGCGACGTCGCCCTGGATGTGAATATCGGCGGCACCATCGGTGGGCCGGTGTTCAGCGGATCAGGTGACATGAACGTGAACGTGGCGCGCTCCAGCAATGTCACATTGCCGGCGTTGCGTGGTTTCAAGGGCCGGCTCAAATTCCTGAACGATACGCTCACTATTGAACAGTGGGGTGGCGACCTCTCCGGGGGGACCTTCAGGATGACCGGTGGCGCGAAGTTTCCGAAGCTGACGGAGGCCAATCTCGATCTGCAGGTGAAGGCGGAGAGCGCGCTGGTGGCGCGGAATGATACCGTCACCGCGCGCGTCAACGCCGATCTACGGGTGACGGGACCGTTCACTGCTGCAACAGTGAAGGGGACCATTGAATTCACCAATAGCCAGTTCTTGAAAAATCTTGATCTCATTCCCATCGGTTTGCCCGGACGACCGGCGCCCCAGCCGCCCTCGGATCGCCCCGATTTTTCTCTCCCGGATGCGCCGCTTCGCGACTGGAAATTCGACGTGGCCATCAAGACGAAGGATCCCTTCCGCATCCGCGGGAACCTGGCTAATGGCGGAGCCACGACCGATCTGCATCTCGTCGGGACCGGCCTGCATCCTGGTTTGGAGGGGACGGTGCGATTGCAAAATGTGGAGGCTACGCTGCCCTTCAGCCGCCTCGAAATCGAATACGGGTTCCTTTATTTCGATCCCAACGATTCCTTGAATCCCCGAATCGATCTGCATGGGGCATCGATCGTGCGGGATTACACCGTCCATGTGTACATTTATGGGACCGCCCTGGCCCAGCAGGCCGTCTTCTCAAGCGAGCCACCATTGCCGCAGGAGGACGTCATTTCCCTGCTGGCCACCGGGACCACGCGCGAGCAACTCACGGGCAGCAATGATGTCATTGCCGGTCGGGCCGCCATGCTCCTTATCTCTCAGCTTTATCGCAAGGTTTTCCGGCAGGGCCAGTCGGCCCAGAACACTTCCGTCCTTGACCGGCTCGATCTGGATGTGGGACAGACAGATCCAAGGACCGGTCAGCGCCGGGCCACAGCGCGCTTGAAATTGAACGATAAATTTGTGCTCGTGGGAGATGTGGATGTCGGCGGCGGCTTCAAGGGAATGGTAAAATACGTGATCCGTTTTCAGTGACATGACCTGCCGCTCCCTTTGCCTGCTTATCCTCTTCGGATTTTGTTCCGGCGCGCTGGCGCAGTCGGCGATGGCTCCGGCGCGCTCTGAACAGAAGCAGAAAGAGCAACAGGCGGTCGGCCGGCAACAGGAGAAGACCGCGCAGCACAGCGCGGTCATTCAATTCGAAGGCGGGAAAGTTTTCACCGAGAAACAACTGCGCTCTCAGTTAAAGGAGGAGATCTCCACGATTAACGATTTTGGCCTGACGGCTGCGCGAGCCGATGACGTCGCCTTTTTTCTGGAGCTCGTCTACCGCAAACACGGCTACACCAAAGTGAGCGTGCGTTACGTCATCGAATCAGGCGATCGTTTAAAGCTGATCATTAATGAGGGGCCGCTGCAAACGCTGGGCAGCCTCACCTTTAGCGGGAATGCGCACCAGCCGGCGGACAAGCTGTTCGACTACGTCGTGGGGCCGACCCGCCAGCGCTACGGCAAGATGCAGAAGGCTTTGCCTTTTGTGGCCGCCGATATTTCCGAAGGCGCCGACCTGGTGCGTCGCCTTTACGTCGGGGAGGGATATCTCGACGCCGTCGTCGATAAGCCGCGCTTCGACTATCACGAGCAAACCAATCAGGTCGATGTCGTGATTCCCATCCAGGAGGGGCGCCAGTACTTGTTCGGCAACGTCATTTTCGAGGGGAACACGGTTTATGACGCGGAGACGTTGCGCGGCCAGGTCAAGGACTTGATCGAGCAGCCTTACACAGAGGCGCGTGTCGCCGATATTCCGCGGCGGCTGCAGGCCTATTTCAAAGCACGCGGCTATTATGCGGCTAAAGTGCAGGCCACGGGCAGTCCCGACGCTGCCGCTGACGGACGGGTTCTTGTGCGCGTGGCCATCTCCGCGGGAGGCGTCTATCATTTTGGCGAGGTGAACGTGACCGGCTTGCAGCGACTTCATCCCAGTTACGTCGAGAAGCGGTTCACCTCGCTCAATGGAAAACCTTACAGCCCGGATGTGCTTGACCAAAAATTCCGGATACTCATGCGCTCGGGGCTCTTCAGCCTGCTTCAAATCAATCCGGTGGCGGAGGCGGGGGAGACTTTGGATCTGCAGATCTCGGCCGAGGAAGCTAAGAGCAAGCAGCTTGGTTTTTCCGCCGGCTACGGCACCTACGAAGGTTTCATTGGCGGCATTTCCTTCCGCGAGCTGAACCTCTTTGGCTATGGCCGGCCGTTAACCACCTCGGTGGAGGTGTCGCAACGCAGTTACAAGGGCGAAATCCTCTTTGAGGACCCCTATCTTTTCGACAGCGAGTTTGCCCTTAGGACCCGGCTCGCCGCCCTGACTTTTGATTTCGATGGCTACTCCAAGTTCGAATTGGGTGGCCGTTTGGAGTTTTCGCGCCAGCTGACCAAACAGTACCAGGCCGGCGTAATCTTCTCCGCCCGCCACGTGGAGATCACCAGCGCGGACATCAAATCGTTCCGCCTGGGTGACACCTCCTATTTTATCAACACCATTGGGTTTACCCAGACTCTCGATTTTCGCGAGAGTCCCCTGGTGGCACCGCGCGGTTTCGTGGCCGACAACACCTTCGATATCGCCACCAGCGGCCTGGGCAGCGACATTAATCTCGTGCGCGGCACTCTGCGCCTTGCCTATTATATCCCCTTCGCTCCAAGACCACTCGCTCCCGGAATTGTCGAGGATCGCGCCGGCCCGAGCAATCCGTGGGAGAAATTCTTCCAGCAATCCTCTCTCGCACTCGGCGCGCGGGTGGGCCTGGTCCACTCGCTCAATCACAGCGGCCCGGATGAGCCCAACACGATTCCCATTGATGAGCGATTCTTCAACGGCGGCGCCGACACCGTGCGCAGCTTTGGCGAGCGCGATCTCGGGCCGCTCGACCGCCATGACGATCCGTTAGGCGGGGAGTTTTTCACCGTCTTCAATGTGGAGTACACGGTCCCCATTTACGGCGAGCTGCAGGGAGCGGCCTTTTTCGACGCGGGCAACCTCCTGCCCACTTCGGAACATCCGGGCCTCAATGAAATGCGCTACGCCATTGGCCTCGGCCTGCGTTACAGACTGCCTATTGGACCAATCCGCCTCGATTACGGGTTCAACCCGGATCCCGGACCACGGGAGGACTCGGGCGCCTTCCATTTCAGCTTCGGCTTCGCCTTCTAATATTGGCAGGGACGCCGCGCGCAGTTTACCCGCCGCGGCCGGGCGTCCACTCCGCGGACATGCTTCCCGCCTAGACCCACGCCCCGACAGAGCGGGGCGGCTACAGCACGCTGCGTCGCGTCATACGCTGGGCGGCCCTCTTCCTCTAGCCACGGCGCTCTGCCGCCGTGTCTGCGGCCGTGCCAACTCGCCCCGCTTCCCAGCCCCAGAAAAATCATTTGGCGGAAACCCAAGCGGTCGTAAATTCTGCGCTCCGCTTCCACCCATTGAAAGGCCCTTTGCCATTATGATGACTCTCCTGCGCAAGCACCGAAACTGGCTGATGATTGTGATCGCCATTTTGGCCATTCCGTTTGTTTTCTATTTCAACAAAACGGATCTCGGCCGGACTTCGGAGAAGTTCGCCCGCATCTATGGACGCGATATCCCGGCGGTTGAGGGTTTGCGAGGCGCCCGTCTCTGCAATCTCGCGCGCGAACTGGGCATGCAGAACCTGGTGCGTTCGCTCGCGGTCGGGGCCAACTCAGAGAATGAAATGTATGTCCAGTTCACTTTGAACCTGCTGATTCTGCGGCATGAGGCCGAGCGGCTGGGAATTCAACCTGCCACCGGGGAGATCCTTGATTTTGTGCGCACATTGCGGCCATTCCTGGGCGTATCGGGCTTTGACCCTAAGAAGTTCGAGGAATTCACCCAGACGACTCTGCCTGCCATGGGTTTCACCGAGGCCCAGATCGAGGAACTTGCCAGGGATGAGCTCGCTCTCCGCCGGATCAAGGATCTCATCACCACCGGGGTCACCGTGCCGGAGACCCAGAGCAAGACGGAATATCAGCAACTCTACGGCAAACTTTCCGTTAGCGTCGTCCGCCTGCGTGCCGCCGATTTCGCCAAGGATTTGAAGATCACCGACGAAGATATCCAAAAGTACTACGAGTCACACAAGGCCGAACTGAAGACCGAGGAAAAGCGCAAGGTCGAGTTCGTCAATTTGACGCTCAACGAAGCGCAGAAGAAACTGGCCGGCAAAGAGCGCATCGATGCGCTGCAGAAATTGGCCGATCGCGCCAATGATTTCACTCAGGCACTGCTGGAGAAGGGCGCGGAGTTTCACCAGGTGGCCTCCAAGTTCCAGTTTCTCGTCACGGCCACGGGAGAGTTTACGGCCAGCGCGCCTGACCCCGTCATGAAGGCTGATCCGCAGTTGACCACGGCGGCATTTCAATTAACCACCCAGGAGCCTAACAGTGACGCGCTCCAGGCGCCCGATGGTTTTTATATTCTGCATCTGGACACGGTGGTTCCGGCGAAGCCCCTGACCCTCGAAGAAGCGAAGTCGAAAATTGTCGATGCCCTCAAGACGAGCCGGTCCAAGGAAATCGTGGCCACCCGGGGAGCGCAAATCTCCCACGACTTGCGGGAGTCTCTTCTGGCCAAGACGCCGCTGCCGGCAGCTCTCGAAAAGGCCAAGGTGAAAGCCGAGAAGTTCGAGCCTTTCTCTTTGTCGGAGGACGTCGATCCGGAAGATATGCCCAAGGATGCCAAGAAGCGCGCGGCGGACTTCATCGCGGTGCGCGGCGCCGTCGGCAGTCTGGAGGAGGGCGAGGTCAGCCAGTTTATTCCCTGGGAAGATGGAGGGATTGTGGCCATCCTGGAAAAGCGGGAGCTGCCCGATGCCACCAAGTTTGCCGCCAAACGCGCCAGCTTTGAGCAACGGATTCTTTCAAACAAACGCGAGATCGTGTTTTACGAATGGCTGCGCGATCGCGAGCACGACGCCGGCCTCCTCACCACCACCGGAAAGAAAGAAGGGTAGGGGCGAGGCGGTAGGGACGCCGCGCCGCGGCGTCCACTCCGCGGATAGTCTTCCCGCGCAAACACCCGCGCCCCGACAGAGCGGGGAGGCTACAGCGCGCCTCGTGACGCAATGCGACTGCGTGAAGCCTTCTTCCCGTAGCCACGGCGCTCTGCCGCCGTGTCTGTGAAGCTTTCTTCCGCCCGCGCAACGAGTAAACTGTCCGCCATGGAACCACGCGACGAACTCTTCGACGACGCCAATGGAGATTTGGCCGTCGGGGAACTGGAGAGCGCCGTTGAGAAATATCGGCGAACAGTCGAGCTCGATCCGCAATTTTTCGACGGCTGGCACGCCCTCGGCATGGCGCTGATGAAAATCGGGCGTTTTCCAGAAGCGATTGAGGCCGGAAAAAAAGCCACCGAACTTCGGCCTAACGATCAGATCGCCTGGACGAGCCTGTCGCTGTTTTACAATCGCCACGGCGACATCAAGGAAGCGGAAGCCGCCGGCACCAAGGCGAAGATCCTGTCCTGGGGCGGCAAGATCGCCAAAGAGGAAGCGGGGTAATGGAGTAGTGGAGTGATGGGGGCCGGTGTCTTTCCATTACTCCAAAACTCCAGCACTCCAATCTTAACCGTCACCAAATATTCACCCGCTTATCGGCCGGGCGCACCATCGGGCTGCCGTCGGGAATATCGAACGCCTTCTGGAACTCGGAGAGATTCGAGAGCGGACCGATCACCCGGAACCGCCCCGGCGAGTGCGGGTCGGTGTTCAAGCGCAGCTTTTGGTCTTCGTCGCGGATCTTCGATCTCCAGATTTGCGCGAAGGCCAGGAAAAAGCGCTGGTCGGGAGTAAATCCATCGATTTTTTCCTGCGGTTTGCCGGCGGTCGCTTTCTTGAACGCGGCATAGGCGATCTTCAACCCTCCGAGGTCGGCGATGTTCTCGCCTTGGGTGAGCTCGCCATTGACATGCAAACTCGGGAGCGGCTCGTATTCGTTGAATTGGTTGACGATGGATTGAGAACGTTCTTTGAACTTCGCGGCTGATTCCGCTGACCACCAGTCGCGCAGATTCCCCGCGGCATCGAATTGCCGCCCCTGGTCATCAAACCCGTGCGTCATCTCGTGCCCGATGACGGCGCCAATGCCTCCGTAATTCACCGCGTCGTCGGCGGTGGCAAAAAAGAAAGGCGGCTGGAGAATGCCGGCCGGGAACACGATCTCATTCATTAAGGGGTTGTAGTAGGCGTTGACCGTCGGAGGCGTCATGCCCCATTCCGTGTGGTCCACGGGTTTGCCGATCTTGTTCAGGTCGCGTTTGACCTCGAAATTCTCGGCGCGCAGAGCGTTCAGAACAAACGAGCCGCGGTCGATCTGCAGCGTCGAATAGTCGCGCCATTTGTCCGGGTAGCCGATTTTCACCTGGAAGGCGTCCAGTTTCTTGAGCGCTTCCTGTTTGGTTTTTTCATCCATCCACTCCAGCGTTTTGATCCGGTCGGCCAGCGCGGCTTTCAGGTTGTTAATCATCTCCAGGGCGCGTGCCTTGGCCGCCGGCGGAAAATTCTCCCGCACATAAAGCTTCCCCAGCGCCTCCCCGAGGGACTGGTCGGTGGAAATGACCACGCGCTTCCAGCGCGGTTTGATCTGCTGGGTGCCGCGCATGACGGTTTCATTAAAGCGGAAGGCCTCATTGACGAAATCGCTGGAAAGCGCCTCGGCGGTGTCGTTGATCAAATGCCAGCGAAGATAGGTTTTCCAATCATCCAGGGAGGTCTTGGCGAAGGCGCCATTGGCCGCCTTGAAAAAGTCGGGCTGGTGCACATTGATTTCGTTCGCATTCGTTAGTCCGATTTCCTTGAAGTAATCACTCCAATTCCAGTCAGGAGTCAGGCTTTGCAGTTCTTTCTGCGGCATTTTGTTGTAGTTTTTTTGCGGATCGCGCAGTTCCACGCGGGTGCGCGAGGCCTGGGCCAGGGTAGTTTCGAAGGCCAGGATCTTTTTCGCCTGCTCGCCGGCTTTGTCTGCCGGCTCGCCCAGCAGCGTCAGCATTTTGGCCACATGCTCCACGTATTGATCGCGCAGTTTCTTCGAGGCCTCGTCCGTCTTGGTGTAATAATCCCGGTCCGGCATGCCCAGTCCGCCCTGCACGGCTTGCGCGATCTCGCGCGTGCTATTCTTGGCATCCTGCCCAGATCCGAAATTGAAAAACGCCGACACCCCCATGTTGTGCAGGTGCGCGATTTCCTTGAGCAGATCGGTCCGGTCTTTGATCGCATCGATGCGCTTGAATTCTTCGTCGAGCGGCTTGGTCCGCGCGGCGTCGATGGCCTTTTCATCCATCCCGCTGCCGTAGTAATCGCCTACCTTTTGAACCTCGGCGGCCAGTTCCGCATCGCCCTGGCCTTGCGAGGCTTTCTCGGCAATGGCGTGGAGGGCGTCATTGTTCTGTTCGATGAGCTGGTTAAAGCTGCCCCATCGGGAAAACTCGGGCGGAATCTCCGTGCGCTTGATCCAGCTGCCATTGCTATAGAGGAAAAAATCGTCCTTTGGCTTGACCGACAAATCCATGTTGGCCGGATCGATCGGTTTCGCGCTTTTCAGGTCACTTGCGGCCGCGATTGGTCCTTTAGCCTGCTCGGCCTGGGAGAAAACGTTATGGCCCAGAGCAATGCTCGTGGCCGCTATCATGGTGAATTTCAGGAGTGAGTTCATAAGATGTTTCCAGTTTGCCCGCCGGTCCCGCCGTGAGGACGGCTCGGAAAATCGGCGCGAACGAATGTTTACGACAGGAAACAACCGTCGTCCATTTTCGCGCTCAAGAAAAGTGGAGCCCTTCAGAGCTGTTCCAGCTTGTAACCCCGAGCCCGGAGAAGCGCCAGCAGACCATGTGGCCCCGGGAAGTGAGCCACCCCCGCCACGATCATCGATGGCCGGCCTGACTTGATCACGGTTTCGATCCGCGGGATCCAGCGGGCGTTGCGGCGATCAAGGAGTCTCCACCGTACGGTGGGCGCTTCCTTCACCTGTGGAAGATCCATGGCGTAAAGATATTCCACGTTTCCGGCTTTCCAGGCCGCCACCGATTGCGCGAATTCTTTGGGCCCTTCGTCGGCGTGAATGAGGGTTTGCAGCAGAAAAACTTCCTGCTCGATCTCCTGCATTTCCGAAAAAACGCGGACATGCTCATCCACTGTTTCGATTCCGCCGACGAGCCGCCCGCGATGGAGCGCCTCTTCCGCCACGTGATTGTCTATTCCCCAGGCTCCCGAGATTCTTTCATAACCTGGGTGCCTAAGCAGAAACATGGCGATGGCCCACGGTTTCAGATGTTGCCAGGAATTCATTCCGCTCAACGTGATCTTTTGGAGGAAAGCGTAGGTTTTCGGGTTGATCTTGCCCTTAATCTGAACGCCGTTGGGGTAACGCGCCGCAGCATATATTTTCCTTTCCAGCAAGGCCTCCGCCTTCGGCCGCGGATCGATTTCGAACCAGAACTCCTGGGATTGCTTGACGGCATCTTCGATCGCTGGCGCCAGTGGATAATCGCCGGGCGACATCGCATGGATTGAGCCTAAAAGATAGACGGGGCCCTTGCTATTGGTCACGCGCCAGAGACAGTGCCTGCTGCCGCCCCCGGAATCCGCTGCAGGTGCGGCACCTGCTACCAAAAAGGTGAGCAGGAGGACAGAAGTCCAGCAAACGAGCAAATCTCGATTATATTGAAGGTGCATAGCGTGTCGTCTTTCTACCTAGTGATAACTCAAGTTCCTCGTCGCTGTCTCCATCAATCCATTCTGCCCCGTCCCGCGGGTTTGTTGTTCGCCCGGGTGAGTGGATTACTCGTCGCTTTCTCGCTGGTTTGCGTGGTGACCGGACTGGGCGCCACCGCGAAGTTACATTCAGCATCCAACCCGATCTCCAAGGCCTGGCGGATCGTCAAGATTGGCAGCCACGATTATCTGACGGCCGATAACATCGCGGAATTCTACGGCCTTCCCGCCGGAGTCGAGCCCGTCGGCAAGACCATCCACTTGGAGAACGAGAAAGGCTCCCTCGAGTTCACCCTCGGCAGCCGCGACATCATGATCAACGGCGCGCGCAACTGGCTCTCGTTTCCGGTCATCGAGAAGGATGGAAAATATCTCATCTCCCGGCTCGACCTCGCGGAAACCATCGAGCCGCAGCTGCGCCCGCACATGATCGGGAACATCGGAAAAGTGCGGACGGTCGTGCTCGATCCGGGTCACGGCGGTTACGACAAGGGGGCCATCAGTCGTTACGGGTGCGAGAAGGATTATACGCTCGATGTCGCGCGGCAACTGCGCCCGCTTTTGCAGGCCAAAGGGTTTCATGTGCTCATGACCCGGGAAGGCGATTATTTTGTGCCCCTGGAAGTGCGCGCGCGCATCGCCAACGCTGCGCCCGATGCCATCTTCGTTAGCATCCACTTCAATGCCACCGACGCCAACGCGGCCGCCACCGGTTTTGAAATCTATTCACTAACGCCGCGGGGAGCCCCTTCCACGCACGACGATTTCATGAAGGCAAGTGCCGATAATACGCAGAACGGCACGCCCGTAGATACCCATAGCATCGAGCTCTCCGCCTGCATTTATCATTCGGTGCTCGGGCATATCGGCGAGTTCGACCGCGGAATTAAGCGGGCTCGCTTCGCCGTTCTCCGCCAGACCAGGGTTCCATCGGTGCTGATCGAGGGCGGTTTTCTGACCGAGCGCGGCGAAAGCAAGCTCATTGCCAGCAAGGAGTGGCGCGGGAAGCTCGCCCAATCCATCAGCATCGGGATCGACAATTACAAATCGCTGGCCGACGGCAAACTTCCGCCCCTGTTGGTGCGCGATTATCATGGCAAGGCTGAGCCGACGGCCTTCCCGTCGGACACGCAGTTGCAATCGATCGCCTCCGTCCCGGAGGCGCCGGCTCCAGCGACCCCGCCCGCCGCTACCCCGAAAACCACGCCGATTGATCTCACGCGCGCGGTCATCGTCCCTTAGTCTTCCGCGTTGAGAGTTGAGAGTTGGGCGTTTTCCATTTTCCCTTCCTCCTGTAGCCACGGCGCTCTGTCGCCGTATCCGCGGCGATCCG
>DASXIK010000109.1:0-9289 GCA_036498025.1 Chthoniobacterales bacterium | reverse complement strand
TCGAAGAATTGAATGCGACCTTCGAACCACCAGTGGAGGGACCCGTGGGCCCCGACGAAGCGCAACGGAGCGATCGCCGGAAGGCGCTCATCGACGAGTCGCAACGCCTCGGCGACCGCTATTATCTCAAGGCGATGAATTGCCCGCATCACCACAAACTTTTCGGCGCCGTGCCGCGAAGTTATCGCGATCTGCCACTGCGCCTGGCGGAGTACGGCACCAATTACCGCTACGAACAATCGGGCGAGCTCTTCGGATTGATGCGCGTGCGCTCCATGCAGATGAACGACGCCCACATTTACTGCACCGAGGCGCAGTTCGCCGACGAGTTCAACGCCGTCAATCAGCTTTACCTGAAATACTTCAAGCTTTTCGGCATCGACAAATATCTCATGCGCTTTTCCACGCATGACCCGGCCAAGCTCGGCCAGAAATTTGTCGATGAACCGGAACTCTGGCTCAAGACCGAGGACATGGTGCGGGACGTTCTCAAATCGTCCGGCATAAACTATGTCGAAGTGCCTAACGAAGCCGCGTTTTATGGACCCAAGATTGACGTGCAAGTCTGGAGCGCGATTGGCCGCGAGTTCAGCATCGCTACCAACCAGGTCGACTTTGCCGTGCCCAAACGCTTCGATCTGGTTTACAAGGATCGCGATAACACCGAGAAGACGCCGCTCTGCATTCATCGGGCGCCCCTGGGCACACACGAGCGTTTCATCGGCTTTCTCATCGAGCATTACGCCGGCAATTTCCCGCTCTGGCTGGCGCCCGAGCAGGTGCGAGTTCTGCCCATCGGCACCGAGGCACCCTTGCTCGACTACGCGCGCTCGGTCTACGATGAATTGCGCGCCCACGAAGTCCGGGCCGAGATCGATCTCTCCAACGACCAGATCAATGGCAAGATCCTGCGGGCCGAGCAAATGAAAGTGCACACCATGCTCGTCATCGGAAATCGAGACCGCGAAGCCGGCGCGGTCAGCCTGCGCCTTCACGGCAAGGGCAATCTCGGCGCCAAACCGAAAGGCGAGGTCATCGCAGATATTCTTCAGTCGATCAAAGAACGACGCGCCTGAACGACCGAACAGCCTGACTGGCCGGGAATACCTGGAGGGACGCGCCCTCCAACGAAAACGCCGGTCACGCGGAGAACTTCATTAGTCCTTTCATCAATTCGCTGTCATCGACGGCATTGCTTAGTTAAATACAAATGATGGATTTGCATGGCGCGCTGAAGAAGCATTTCGGCTACGACGAGTTTCGCCCACTCCAGGAAGAAATTATTCGCGACGCCCTTGCTGGGCGCGATGTCTTCGCCCTCATGCCCACGGGCGGAGGCAAGTCGCTTTGCTTTCAACTGCCAGCCCTGTTGCGCGACGGGCTGACCCTGGTGGTGTCGCCGCTCATTTCCCTGATGAAAGATCAGGTCGATTCCATGCAAACCAGCGGAATTGCGGCAACGTTTCTCAATTCCGCACTCGACGGCGACGAAGCGCGTGCCCGGCTGCGCGGCCTGTACCAGGGCGAGCACCATCTGCTCTACGTTGCCCCCGAACGTCTGATGCTCGAAACTTTCCTGGAAAAAGCGAAACAGTGGAAGGTGGCCCAGATCGCCATCGACGAAGCGCATTGCATCAGCGAGTGGGGCCACGATTTCCGGCCGGAGTACCGCCAACTTGCTCATCTCCGCGAACATTTCCCGGGTGTACCCATCATGGCCCTAACGGCGACGGCCACGGATCGTGTGCGCCAGGATATCCTGCAGCAGTTACAACTGCGCGACGCGCGTTGCTACGTTGCCAGCTTCAATCGGCCGAATCTCGCTTACCGCGTCCTGCCGAAGAAGGATCCGTACGAGCAAATTCTCGCGCTCGTGCGCAGCCGGCCGGACGAAAGCGGCATCATTTATTGCGCGAGCCGGAAAACAGCCGACAGCCTGGCCCAGAAATTGGCCGCGGACGGGATCAAAGCCAAGCCGTATCACGCCGGATTGGAGGCGAAGGAACGGGCGAGAAACCAGGACCTTTTCCGGCGCGACGACGCGCGGGTGATCACGGCCACGATTGCCTTCGGGATGGGCGTCAACAAACCGAATGTCCGTTTTGTGGTGCACTACGATCTGCCAAAGAACATCGAAGGCTATTACCAGGAAACAGGCCGCGCCGGACGCGACGGCCTGCCGGCCGATTGCGTTCTTCTCTTCAACGCGGGCGACGTGGTGAAGCAAAAGCGCTTCATCGAAGAGAAAAACGCGGATGAACAAATCATCGCGCGCGAGCAACTGCGCGTCATGGTGGGCTACGCCGAGACCAGCCAATGCCGCCGGGCCACCCTCTTGAGATACTTCGGAGAGGAATTCCCCCACCGTTCCTGCGATGGCTGCGACAACTGCCTGAACCCGCGCGAGACGTTTGATGGC
This sequence comes from Chthoniobacterales bacterium, assembly GCA_036498025.1. Taxonomy (GTDB): domain Bacteria; phylum Verrucomicrobiota; class Verrucomicrobiia; order Chthoniobacterales; family UBA10450; genus JBBRDU01. The sequence goes on along the minus strand of DASXIK010000109.1, from coordinate 6,870 downwards.
ACGGTGCACGCGCAGAAATTTCTTTCCTGCGTTCACCGGGTCCAGGCGAAGCACGGCTTCGGCTTCGGGCTGAATCATATCGTGGAAATTCTCACCGGCGGCGACACCGAAGCGATCCGGCAACGCGGGCACGATCAACTCTCAACTTTTGGAATCGGCGCGGACGTCAGCCGCAAAGACTGGCAGGCCCTTGGCCGCGAACTGGTGCAGCTCGGCCTGGTGGCGGCAGCGCCGGGAAAATTCGCCACCCTGCAGGTGACCGCCGCCGGCATGCAGGCATTGCGGCAAAGGAGCAGCATCGTACTGACCAAGCCTTTTGATTCAGCCGAGACCAAGCGCCCGAAACGGCGCGCGGGTGACGTTCCGTGCGATGAAATTCTTTTTGAGAAACTGCGTTTGCTGCGCCGCACCCTGGCGGATGAGCGCAACGTTCCCGCCTACGTTATCTTCTCGGATGCCACTCTGCGGGAGATGGCGCGAATTCTGCCCACGACCCCGGAGGCCTTTGAGCGAGTTCCCGGAGTGGGCGAACGGAAGTTAAAAGATTTCGGCAGAACTTTCACGGAAGCGGTCGCCCAGCACATCGGCGCCAAATAAGTGTTCCCGTCGTCGTGCTGAATGGTTCTTTTCCGAACGAGAGCTTTTGCCATTGCTTTTGCGCGGGACTGCGGCACCTCTTAATTGCCCATGGTTAACAACCGATGAAAGCAGGACATCTGACGGCGCTTGCTCTGGCCTTCTGCGTCACCACAGCCGCATGGGCCGCGAATCCATTTCTGAGCGCTGCGGATGACAAACCTGTCTCCGCCAAATTCCGCGGAGCCGAATGGGGAGATAACATCGCTCAGGAGGAAATCAGTCTGAGCGTGCGCGTCGTCACCACCCGGATCGCCAAGATGTCCTGGGGCGAGGTCTACAAAATCGCCTTCACCGACATCGCCTCGAGCGCGCGGAATCGACGGGAGATCACCCAGGATTATTTCATCGCCACCGATGATCGCATCGTTTTGCTAAACGAAGAGAAGATCGGCGCCGCCGTGAAGAAACTGGTCTCCATGGAAAAACCGCCGGACTTCGCCCAGAGCGACATCTACGGAATCACCGAAGGCAAAGTCGAATTCACTGATGGGCCGTGGGAAACGACCATCGAGTTGAAGGACGATCTCTGTATTTATCAGGCCAACCACAACTCCGGGCACTTCAAGAAAGTCGTCTGGCGAAAGGGCGTCGGCCTGGTGGAATATTCCATGGGATACGGGGCCATGGCAGACGGCTTCCGCCTGAAGCGCATCCGCACAAACTGATTCGTAGGTGTGAAGTCTCTATAGGTCGTTCACGCGCGAAAACGGTCGAAATATTCCGCTGATCGCTGGCTCGGGATGACAAGGGCGAGGGATTTTTCGCGCAAGCGGACCCAACACCCAAGGAGCGTCCTGAAACACGAGCAACAAAGTATCACCGCGCACTTCTGACTTGGGCGTTGAGCGTTGGACGTTGAGCGTTGAGCGTTTGCCTCAAAGTCCCCAAAACCCAATCATGATAGTCGACTTTGCGCTGCATCGGAACAACCTCTTGAGACTCTACACGAAGCGACCCCGCCCCTGCTTGGCGCGGTCGTTTTGAGAAGAGAACACATCTTCTCGCGCCCATTGCCATTTTTTCTGAAATCAGCCAACCTCCGCCATGGTGGCAGACTTGGAAGCGGAGGTAGCAGCAGAGCCGCCGGCCAAGCGGCGCGCGAAATGGTGGCGCAGCCGCCCTTTCCTGTTTATCAGCGTTGGCGCGCATCTGCTTTTCGGGATCCTCGCGGCCTGCCTGGTCGTATCCAAATATTCCGCCGGACGCAAATTGACCTTCTCCGCCGGACCAAAATCCCCCAACCCCTCGGAGCGCGCCTTGCAGCACCGAGTGCAAATGCAGGAAAAAGTTAAGGCCGCGCCAGCCGCCGTGCCCAAGCGAGTGCTGACCGCCGGCGCCGCCAAAGTACAACTTCCGGCGATGCCTTCCATCCCGGACGCGCACACCGGACCGCCCACGCCGAGAATGGCGGCGGCCGGTGGAGCGAGCTTTGGCGCTCCCGGAGGCAGCGGCGGTTCGGTCGGTGGCACCGGCTCCGGATCGCAAATTAATTTTTTTGGCATCAAAGACAAGAGCAGCAGCATCGTCATCATGGTCGACGTCTCGGACTCCATGTTTGGCCGCACCGGGGATTACGATTACGAGTCGAAGAAATTAGTAAAACAGGGGAAAGACCAGAGCTTTCAAGCGGTGCGCGATGAGGCCATCAAACTGGTCGAGAGCCTCGGACCCGCGGTGAGTTTCGGAATTGTGCGGTGGTCCGGCGGCGCCTATTCCTGGAAACCGGAACTGGTTCCGGCCACCGACGAAAACAAGAAGGCGGCCATCGAGCACATTCAAACGAAACTCGATATTCACACTTCCGGGCCTAACAAGGGCCGGCCGGGCGGCACGCGGCACGATTACGCCCTGGTAGAAGCCTTCGCCCTCAAGCCGGACGTGATTTATATGATCACCGACGGCAACGCCACGGCCGCGCAGCCGGGAGGCGGCCGCTCGGAGGCGATCCCGCCGGAACAAATCTTCAAGGTGGTGGACGAAGGTCAAAAAACTCTGGCCAAACGAGCGAAGATTCACGTGGTCTACTACGTGACGGGAAAGGAAAAGGCCGACGAGCGCCAGATGCTCATGAACCTGGCGGCCCGAACAAGCGGCCGGTTCAACAAGGTCGACGCCCGGGGACGCCGCCAGTAGTTAGCCGAAGCCTAACGATTTCACCTAACAGGGTGTCTAATAATGGCGGAAGATAGGCTTCTAGCCTGTCTCGGAGGGTGGGCTTCCAGCCCGCCCTTTCCCGCGCGACAGGCTGGAAGCCCGTCGGCCGAGACAGGCAAGGATGCCCGTCTTCCATGACATCGCCAACTTTTTAGACACGCTCTAAGCCGCCGCCCGTTTGCGCCATAATAGAAAAGCCGGCACTCCCGTCAGCACGATGAGAATTCCCATCCCGGAAGTCGCCGGTGCGAGCCAGGCCAGGTCTAATGTCAGGACGCCGGCCAGCAGCATCGAAACCAACGGGACCCAGGGATAACCCCAGGTGCGATAAGGACGCTCGGCCAGCGGTGCTTTGCTTCGCAGAACGACAACTGCGGCAACGAGCAGGATGTAAAAGACGAGATCCGCCGAAACGATGTACTCGAGCAACTGGGTGTAAACATTGCCGTAAATGGCCTGCCCCGTCGCAGGATCGGTGGTGACTGTCCGCGGCAAGGTCAGGAGCGCGGTCCAAACTCCCTGAGCCATCAGCGCGACCGCTGGGACATGCCGGGAGTTGGTGGTAGCGATTCCACGAAAAAACAAACCATCGCGGGCCATGGCAAAATAAACCCGGGCTCCGGCCAGAATCAGTCCATTGTCACAGCCAAAGGTGGAAACCATGATTGCGCCCGCCATGCACAATGCGCCGGTATGACCAAACAGGGCATTCATCATGGCCACAGCCACGCGATTTTGTGGAGCACGGGCAATCTCGTCCATGGGCAGGACCGAAAGGTAGGCGAGATTGGCTAACAAATAGAGAACGACCACCAAGCCGCAGCCCCAGAGCAAGGCGCGCACAAGATTGCGCGATGGGTCCCGCACCTCGCTGCCGAGGAAAGTCACATTGGTCCAGGCGGTTTGCGCGAAGAGCGGGCCGACCATGGCTTTGCCGAAGAGAAGACCGAGGGCCAACCCGCCCGTCGCCGCCAGACCGGACTGCACGGTTTCCGGGTGCCACCCGTTAGCCGCCGGATTCCACCAGGCCGCCGTCTGCACCGCGCCCTGCCCCTTCCATCCGAGCGAGATCCCAAGGACGACCACCGCGAAGAGCGCCGCCGTCTTGGCAAAAGTGAAGGTGTTTTGCACAATCGTGCCGACGCGCAGGCCGCGGGTGTTGCTCCAGGTGAGAAACAGCACGAGCAGAACAGCGGTCAACTGTTCGGTGGAAAGACTAAGGGCATAATGCCCGCCTAACGAAAATGGCGCTACCAGGTAATGGTCCGCCGCCACCGCCGATAGAAAGACCCCGAGAAAGCGGGCAAAAGCAATGGCCACGGCGGCAATCGTGCCCGTCTGCACCACCAGGAAGAGCGACCACCCGAAGAGAAACCCCAGCGCGGGGCCGTAGGCTTCCCGCAAAAAAACGTAAATGCCGCCGGCCCGCGGCATCATCGTGGCCAGCTCCGCGCAACAGAGCGCGCCGGTGATGGTCATGAGTCCGGCCATCCCCCAGACCATGAGCAACCAGCCGGGCGCCGGGAGCAAGCGGGTCGACTCCGCCGAAACGATGAAAATTCCGGACCCGATCATCGATCCAACGACAATCATGGTGGCGTCGAGCGGCCCCAGCACGCGGACCAACGAGGAATCTTGCCGACCGATTGGTTCGTTAGTCATGCGATTTGCTCGGTGGCCGGATGCGAACGTCGTCCTTTTCCAACGCCGAACGCAGCGCACGCGCGAAATCCACCGCGGCCGGATTATCGCCATGCACGCAAATGGTGTCCGCCCGCATGTCGACCGCGTTTCCTTCGATCGATTGCACCCGGCCTTCGCGCAACATGCGCAGGACGCGCGCCGCCGCCTCCGCCGGATCGTGCAACAAGGCATCCGGCCGCGTGCGCGGCACGAGCGAGCCATCGGCCAGATAATTTCGGTCGGCAAAAAATTCGCGCGCGATCTGCAAGCCGCGCCCCTGGCCGGCCAGCGCCAGTTGGCTGCGCGGCGGGGCAAATAAAATCAAGGCGCCATCCACCTCGCCGACGGCCCGAGCAATCGCCTCGGCCAGGTTACGCTGGCGCGCCGCCATATTATAAAGCGCGCCATGCGGCTTGACGTGGACGGGCCGGACACCGGCCGCTTCAGCAATCGCCCGGAAAACCCCTAACTGGTAGCTGACAGCGTCAAAAACGTCAGCCGGTCCCACACTCATTTCCTTACGGCCAAAATTCTCGCGATCAAACAGACTCGGGTGCGCACCCACCGCCACGCCCAGCCGGCTCGCCGCCACGATCGCCGCGTGCATGGAGTCGGCATCACCCGCGTGAAAGCCGGTGGCAATATTGGCGGAGGAGACGAGGGCGAGCAGCTCTTCATCATGCCCGGCACCTTCACCCAGGTCGGCGTTTAGATCGATGGAGAGCGAACTCAATGTTGCAGGCTGATTCCCACGGAAAACCGGCTCAACTGGTGTTCGCGCACGAGCAGAAGGTGGTGGGCCTCGCCCATGGATACTTCGCGGAATCGCAGGCGCTGGCCGGGGGACAACTGCGCCGCCAGAGGAAGATCCACCGTGATCACGTTACCGATCTTGGGATATCCGCCGATGGTCTGGCAATCGCCAAGCAGCAGAATCGGCTGGCCGCTTGGCGGCACCTGAATTGTTCCGGGAGCCACGGCCTCGGAGATGAGGTCGCCCCGGTCTGCGCGCGCAAGCGGCGGTCCCTCCAGCCGTGCACCCATGCGGTTCGAATCGGGTGAGACCGTGAATTCCGCGCCCACCAATGCCTGTTGTGCCGCAGGGGTGAAACGATGCCAGTCGGTTCCGCGAATAAAACGCAGGACCGGGCTAGCCTTGGCCGGCCTGGCCCACTCTGGTGGAGCGCTGCGCGAGAAAAGTCCCTGTTGCTGTTTGCGGTCGAAGCTCGGCGGCCCGCTGAGCAGAGGAACGATATCTCCGCTGCGCAAAGCCCGGCCGTAAAATCCGCCAAACGCGGCACGCAAATCGGTTGACCGACTTTTCAGCACGAGCGCCGCATCGATGCCGCCAGCCAGCGCTAGCCAGGCGCGACAACCCACGGTCGCACGATTAAAAAATACATCCTGGCCGGCTTGGACCAGCCCGACGCGTCCGGGAGCGAGGGGCGCTCCGCCGACCGTCACATCAAAATCGCCGCCACACCAGGAAACCAGACGCGGCTCAGCAAAAGAGACGCGCAATCCGCCCAGGGTAATTTCCAGGCCAGCGGCGGTTTCCTCGTTAGCCAGCAGCAGGTTGGCCACGCGCAAAGCATGACCGTCGAGCGCGCCTCCCGCAGAGACGCCGAAGCGCTGCAAACCGGGCCGGCCAACATCCTGGACAGTCGTGAGGAAACCTGCCTGGACGACAGTAAACGCGGTTTGTGAGCTGGCCATCATCTACCCGAGAAGGCGTCGAACTCTTTGCGCCCGATCCGGCGAAAACGGACGCGATCACCCGCGCACAACAGGGCAGGCGGATTCTTTCGCGGATTAAAAAGTTGCAGCGGCGTACGGCCGATGATGTTCCACCCTCCCGGGGAAACCATGGGATAGATGCCAGCCTGGACACCGCCAATGGCCACGGAGCCCGCGGGAATTTCCTTGCGCGGCAGGCGCCGTCGCGGCGTCGCCAACTCCGGCGGCAATCCGCTCAGATAGGGAAACCCCGGAGTGAATCCCACGCAGTGCACGCGGTATTCCGAGGCCACATGGCGTTCGATCACCTGGGCAGCAGGCAATCTGGCATGGTGACTGATGTCATCGAGATCGACGGCAAAGATGGCATCATAACAAACGGGAATTTCGATCGGACTGCTCTCCGGTCGTTTCACCCTAACGACACCGTTGGCGACGGCAGTGTAAATCGCAGCCGCCAGCCAGTTAAAAACATTGGCCGGATGGCCCGCCGCCGCCACCACCCTGCCCGGATCATAGAACACGGCAATGGTGGTGTAGGAGGGGACCAACTCCACCACGCCGGGCAAATCCGCGCGGCGCAGAAGTTCCAGAAAACCCGCCACTTCATTGAGCGCTTCGCCCGGCGCGTCCATGAAAGTGTCACGCACCCGCAGA
>DASXIK010000108.1:0-5067 GCA_036498025.1 Chthoniobacterales bacterium | reverse complement strand
TGTAGAACTGCTTTTGTTTCTGCTGCTGTGGACGACCTACTCCTACTTCTATCAATCGACTCAGCATAACGAGGCGGCGCGGCTCGATCAAACGCGCGCCATCATTCAAGACCATACGCTGTTAATTAATAAGTATTGGTGGAATTCGGCGGACATTATTCATTATAAAGAGGAGGGCTCGGCCGAGGATCACATTTATCCGGCGAAAGCGCCGGGGATGAGCTTCGTCGCCATTCCCTCCTACGCTTTCTTTCTCGCCGTTTTGAAAGCGGGCCTCGCCCTCGGTCTGCCGGACTATGTTTACTGGCACCTGGTCACCTACCTCACCATCCTGACGACGGTGAGTCTCCTCTCGGCCCTGGCCGCGGTGGCGACTTACCGAGTGCTCAAGAGCGCGACGAAAGACAGTTATTTTTCGGTCATGGTGATTCTGGCCATCTGGCTCGGCACGCTCGCGTTTCCGTTCTCCACCATCTTTTTCAGCCATCAATTGACCGCGGCGCTGCTGGCGTTCGCTTTTTTCCTCCTCCTGAAACTTCGATCACGGGAGATCGAACCGACCTGGCGAACCGGGGTCATGGCCGGCGGCGCCGGGTTTCTCATGGGCTTCAGCGTGACCACCGAGTATCCCGTCGCGATTTTAGCCGCCATTCTTTCTATTTATTTTTTGTGGGTGGCGGCGCGGTGGAAGCTTCCGCGCAAAGAGCGGGCGAAGATATTGGTTTTCTGGATCCTGGGCGGCCTGGTCGGTGGCGGCATCCTCGTGGCCTACAATCTGGCGGCCTTTGGCAAACCGTTCTACTTGGCTTACGAAGCCCTGGCAGTTCCCGGTTCGCCTTTTCCCACGCACACGCATGGCTGGGTGGGATTCCAATTGCCTAACTGGAGCCAGTTCAGGCACGCCGTCGGCGCGTTCATGCTCTTTCCGCCTGTCGGATTGCTCTACGTGATGGTGGATGGCTGGCGCGTCTATGCGTGCAACCCCGTGCTCTGGTTCGCCCTTCCCGGATTGGGCGTGATGGTCTGGAAACGGGAATGGCGCGCGGAAGGCCTGCTCATCGCGGCCATGACCGCGGCCTACCTGCTGTTCATCGCCTCTTACGGGACATCGATCTATGATTGGGTCGGCGCCACCTATCTCGGCCCGCGGCACATCATTCCGCTACTGCCTTTTTTCGCGCTGCCACTTTATTTCGGCGCGCGTTCTCTTCGTTTTCTTTTCTATCCACTGTTCGCCATCTCGGTTTTTTACATGTTGCTGGCCACGGCGATCGAACCGCGTATGCCCACGCCGTTTGAAATTCCGGCGCGCGATTTTCTGCTGCCCGATTATCTGCGGGGCAAGTTCGCCGAGAACACCTTCAACATGTTTGACGGCCAGAACCGCAATCTCACCAAGGATTCGACCGCGTTTAATCTTCCGAAACTGGCGCGCGTGCCGGGGCGATATCAGCTGGCGCCGCTGATGCTCTGGTGGCTGCTTGCCGGAGGGGCGCTCTTTCTCTCCGCGGCCAGGGAGGCGGGCTCGGAACGGCCTCCGCGAAGTTCCCCGCGGCTGGCCACGGCCTCCCTCTTTCTCTTTGTCAGCGCCATCACCCTGGCGCCGATCGTTCATTACGCCGCCACTTCGTCGCGGCAGGGGCAACACGGCTTGCTCGGGAAATACTATCGGAACATCAACTGGTCGGGCGAACCGGTCGATGTTCAGGTTGATCCCTCCGTCAATTTCGATTGGTCAAAGAGCTGGCCCCTGCCTGCGCCTTTCAGTGTGGAGTGGACGGGACAAATTCGGATCGATCCCGGAGGAGACTACATCTTCGCTCTGGTGGCCGACGACGGCGCCATTCTGGAAATTGATCGCCGGGTGGTGGTGGATGTTAGTCAGGGAGCGCTTCTCCTGGAGAAAGAGGGCGCCATCCACTTGTCTCCCGGGCTTCACCCCATTCGCGTGCGTTATCTGAACAAGCTATTTGGCGGTTCGGTGAAACTTTCCTGGAGCCTGACCGGGCGTCCCAAGGAAATTGTGCCGAGCCAGGTTCTCGTGCCGGAGGAACGGCCGGGCGCGCCAGGTCGTTAGGGAAAAACTGGGCTCAGCGGCGAAAAAAAGAGAAAATCAAACTCAGGACCACGCTGATGAGGATGCAGGTCACGATCGGGAAGTAGAACACGGAGTCGCCGCGTTCCATGCGGATGTCTCCGGGCAGCCTGCCCAGCCATCGGGGCAGGAGACCGGCCCAAAGCAGAACGCCGGCGAGCACAATGACAGCGCCCGCCACGACGAGAAATTTGCCCAGTTCGCTCACCCTTGAAAGATGGTGCCGGCGGCAGGCAACGCAAGTGCCAGGGACGCAAAGTTGTCATCGATCCGAGAGGAGAGTTGCGCGCTTTGCCGGCTCGAAGAAGGTTGAGCTGTCATGGCCGTGCAGTTCCGCGATTATTATGAGACCCTCGGGGTCCCCAAGACCGCCAAGGAAGACGAGATTCGGACCGCCTTTCGCAAGCTGGCCCGCAAGTACCATCCGGACGTGGCCAAGGATAAAAAAGCCGCCGAGGAAAAATTCAAAACAATCAACGAGGCCTACGAGGTCCTGAGTGATCCGGAGAAAAGGGCGAAGTACGATCAGCTCGGCGAAAACTGGAACCAACCTGGCGGAGGATTTCAATCTTCTCCGCAATGGGGCGGCCAGCCGGGCGGCGGCTTTCAGCGTCATGCCGGGCCGGATGGCGGGGTGCAATTCGAGTTCAACGGCACCGGGTTCAGCGATTTTTTTGAGGCTTTTTTTGGGGGCGGCCGCGGCCAGTCGGCCTTCGGCGGCTTCGGTCAGCGCGCCCCGCGGGCGGAACGCGGCAGCGATGTCGAAGCCGATATCATGGTGACTTTGGAAGAGGCCCTTCATGGATCGACGCGGACGGTTTCTCTGCGACGCGGCAGCTCGAACAAACTGGAGACCTATCAGGTCAAAATTCCGCGTGGCGTGCATGAAGGCCAGCGCATCCGCCTGGCGGGCCAGGGAGAAGCGGGCGAGGCCGGCGGGACCAGTGGCGATTTGTTTTTGCGTGTCCGCCTGGCGCGACATCCCGATTTTACGGTCGAGGGCAGCGACTTGATTCACGAGGAGAAGATCGGGCCATGGCAGGCCGCACTGGGAGCGGAGCTGACCATCCCGACCATTGAGGGAAATGTGCGCATGAAAATTCCCCCGGGCACGCAAGGCGGCCAGCGTTTTCGATTGCGCGGGCGCGGTCTGCCCGGCAGCACCGACGCCCGCGGCGATCTCTTTGTGGAAGTGCAAATCCTGATCCCGAAGAAGATGAGCGAAAGGGAACGCCAGATCTGGGAGGAAATGGCCAAGCTGCATGGAAAGGAGTGATCCACTGGCTCGACAAGCCGGTAGCGGTCGGGTTTAGAATCGAAAAATGAAAATCTCGCTCGGATCCGATCATGCCGGCTTTCGCTACAAGGAGAAGGTGAAGGAACTGCTGCAGAGCCTCGGGCACGAGGTGAAAGATTGCGGAACCTTCGATGAAAAGCCGGTCGATTATCCTCTCTTTATCCGGCCGGCGGCAGAAGCGGTCGTGCGCGGAGAATGCGAGCGCGGGATTGTTTTCGGCGGCTCCGGCAACGGCGAAGCCATGGCCGCCAACAAGGTCAAGGGCGCCCGCTGCGCCTTGTGTTGGAATGAAGAAACCGCCCGCCTCTCGCGGCAGCATAACGATGCCAACGTTCTTTCCATCGGGGAGCGAATGATCCCGCTCGAGCTGGCTTTGCAGATTGTGCGCGTCTGGCTGCAAACTCCCTTCGAAGGAGGGCGTCATCAGCCGCGGGTCGAGGAGCTCAACGCCATGTGCTAGAACCCAGATGGGTTCTAAAGCCAGCGGTCCAGGCAGGTGGCGATCAAAAAAACCGCACTGACCAGGGCGTTACTGTTAAAGAAAGCGCGATTAATCCCGGCGAGATCAAGGCGGCGCGCGCTCCGGTGTTCGTAGATGAGGGCCGCGGCCACCACCGGCATGGCTGCATAATAAATGAGCCCCAGCCGGGCCGTTAGGCCGAAGAGAATCAGGGAGACGAACATGGCCAGGTGAAGCCATTGAGCCAGACGAAGGCTTGGCTCCACGCCGAGACGCACCACCAGTGAGTGCAGGCCCTCCGCGCGATCGAATTCGAAATCCTGGGTCGCATAAATCAAATCAAACCCCGCCACCCAGCAAATAATTCCCGCGGCGAGGACGAGCGCCGGCAGGCCGATCTCGCCGGTCTGCGCCATCCAGGCGCCGATGGGCGCAATCCCCAGAGCGGTTCCCAGGAAAAAATGCGTGGCGGCGGTAAAGCGTTTGGTCAGGGAATAGAGAAAAATCAGCGCCAGCGCGAACGGGGCCAGCAGCGCGGTGAGAAAGTTGATGCACGCGGCCGTGAAGAGAAAGGCAAAGGCACTGACGCCGAGGCAGCTGAGAAGGACCGGGCGCCGAAGGAGCAGATGCCGGTCGGCCGTGCGCGGATTGCGCTGATCGAGGGACCAATCCACCCAGCGATTAAAAAGCATGGCCGCCGTGCGGGCGAAGATCATGCAAAGCACCACCAGGAAGAGGACCCGGACCGTGGGCCGGCCGTGGGCGGCGACGATGAGAGCGCCGAGCGCAAAGGGCAAGGCGAAAATCGTGTGCGAGAATCGGATCAAACGCAGAAAGCGGACGACGGGTCCGCCCATCGTTTCGGCCGATTGGTTAGGCAGCACCGAGGAAGACGCCTGGGGAGTGTTAGTCGTCATTCAGGAGGTGCTTGAGTCGTTCGCCCGCCTTCGAAAGAATGGGCGTGCCGTGCGCGAAGAACATGCGTTCGGCCCTGTAATGAAGGAGTTTCCGAAGCGAGTGGCGCATTTCCTTATGATTCGTGCAGTACTTCGCCGGCAGAAAGGTGAAACCGTAGGGATCGAAATGAATCAGGGCGTCGCCTACGATGATCGAGCCCCCGTGGTCGGGGCAATACAATGCGATTTCCCCGGGAGCGGCGCCAGGGATCTCGATCACATCGACGTCGCCCAGGATGTTCTGTCCGGCCTGAAGCGG